>CAYVUF010000042.1:10513-10606 GCA_964454605.1 uncultured Bacteroides sp. | reverse complement strand
ATGTAACGAATAAAGTTACAGAATTAAAAGACAATGTAACGAATAAAGTTACAGAATTAAAAGACAATGTAACGAATAAAGTTACAGAGTTGA
>CAYVUF010000042.1:0-10413 GCA_964454605.1 uncultured Bacteroides sp. | reverse complement strand
AAGAGAATGTAACGAATAAAGTTACAGAATTAAAAGACAATGCAGTGAATAAGTTCACAGAACTGAAGGAAAAAGCAAGTGCAAAAGTCACAGAGTTGAAAGAGAATGTAACGAATAAAGTTACAGAATTAAAAGACAATGCAGTGAATAAGTTTACAGAATTGAAGGAAAAAGCAAGTGCAAAAGTCACAGAGTTGAAGGAAACAGCTGTTTCTAAGTTTGTCGAAATGAAAGATAAGACCGTGGCACAAATCATATCTTTAAAAGATGAATCAATCAACCATTTTAATGATATGAAGGATAAGGCTATTGCAGGATTTGAACAGTTAAAAGCCGGAGCAATAGAACGATTTACAGCTCTTTCTTCGGGTATTAAACAAACACTGGAAAATGTTCAGAGTTTTGTGTCGAATGCGGTTCAGAAATTGAAAGGTTTCTTCAATTTTGAATGGAAACTGCCAAATATAAAATTACCTCATTTTAGTATAGATGGAAGTTTTTCTTTAGACCCTCCTTCTATTCCGAAAATAGGTGTTGAATGGTACAAAAACGGTGGTATCATGACAGAACCGACAGCATTCGGATTTAATTCCGGTACCGGCAAGATAATGGTGGGAGGCGAAGCAGGAGCGGAAGCCATCGCACCTATTGAAACATTGAAGGAATATGTTAAAGAAGCAGTTTCTGATTCTAATTATCAAATGTATGAAGTTGTGAATAGGATTTTGTCATTGCTTCTGGAGTATTTACCTCAATTGACTAGAATGCAGCTAGTTATGGATTCTGGTGCTCTCGTTGGAGAATTGGCGCAACCATTAAATGAAGAATTAGGGAGAATATTATACATGAGGGGAAGGCAGAGTTAATGGAAGGTGTAAAATTTGGTGCAAAACATTCTTACGAAGATTATGGCGCGATAATGAATTACGCAAGAATTACACCGCCATCAGTCAAAGAAAACTATGTAGATATTGCCGGTGGCAATTCTTGCCTTGACTTGACAGAAGCGGTCGGGGGTATTGTTTTTGAAGATGGCAAAATGGAATTTAAGTTTACCTTGCTCGACCAATCCAAAAAGAACCAGATGAAAAACGATTTGCATGGTAAACGACTAAAAATTATTTTGGAAAGAGAGTTGGATTTTTATTACGAAGGGCGACTATCGGTAAGTAAGGACACATTAAATAATAATTTCTACGAATTATACATTGATGCGAAAGTATATCCTTATAAGATGGAAGAAAAAATTACTTTACACACAGAAGCGGTCAACGGCTTTAAAGAAATCATTTTAAGTAATCTGAGGATGCCGGTTATGCCCAGAATAACCACAATAGGGAATTTGAAAGTTACGTACGAAGGAAGTACATATACTTTGGATAATGGGAGTTATGAAGTTCCGGAAATAACGTTCCGAGAAGGGATAAACAGGCTTCAAGTTTCCGGTAAAGGGCGCATAAAGATTGAATACAGAAGTGGGATGGTAATTTGATTATTATTAAAAATGGAGATAGACAGATATATCATCCTCAGAATCCCAATTTACAACTTATTAGTCCAAAGTTAACTTTGGAGGATAATGCAGCCGGTACCTTGTCTTTTAAGATTTATGACTCTAACTTAAATTATGGCACTCTTCGGAAGTTGAATCCTGTTATTTCTGTTATCAGAAATGGGGAAATAATCTTCAAAGGTCGGGTGATTTCTGACAAGAAAGATTTTTATAACGGAAAAAATGTTGAGGTAGAAGGAAAGCTAGCATTTTTGAATGATTCTTATTTGGATTCTTTTGATTTTGCAGGAACCCCAGACGAATTGTTTAAAATGATTATTGAGAATCATAATTCGCAGGTAAAGGATTGGCAGCGGTTTAAAGTGGGTACCGTTACGGTAAAAGATGCTAATGATTATGTTATAAGGAGCAGCGAAAATGTTTTAAATTCGTGGGAAGCACTAAAAAATAAGTGCTTTAAATCGACTCTGGGAGGTCACATTAGAATCAGATATGAAGCAGATGGGGACTATATTGACTGGCTTGCAGATTATGATAAAGTTTCCGGTCAAAGTATTGAGTTTGCCAAAAATATAATTGATATATCTTCGGAAGTAGATGCAACAGAAACCTATACCGCAATCAGACCGATCGGGGCAGAAGTTGACGGTGTGAAAATTGATATAGCATCTGTAAACGATGGTAAAAAATATCTTGTGAATGAAGAAAAGGCAGAAGAATATGGAATTATTTACGCACCGGAATCTGAATCGACCTGGGAAAATGTAACCTTACCACAAAATCTGAAAAAGAAGGCAACAGAAAAATTGTATGGTTCTTTTATTACCCTAAAAGAAGTTTATGAAATTAAGGCAATCGACTTGAATTTGACGGATGCTGCCATTGAAACTTTAAATATTTGCGAATATGTTCCTGTTATAAGCAGACCGCATGGTATTAGTGGTAATTATTTGCTGAGTAAGGCGGAAATTTTTATCACAGAGCCGCAAAACTCGCTATTTTATCTTGGCGCAAGCAGAAGAACATTAAGTGATATGAATAGTGGTGGGGTAGTTAAAGATATTTCCATTCCGCAAAATATTAGTTCTTTTAAAAATGATGCCATGTATGTATCAGAAGAGCAGACTAAGGAAATGCTTGCAGAGTATTCAAAAACCGACGAAGTACAGAAAATGGTAGAGCGGGCAGTATCTGATATTCAGACTGGTGCTGACGGTGCCACGGCTTATGAAATCGCTGTGGCAAACGGGTATATCGGAACAGAAGAAGAATGGCTAGAATCCTTGAAGGGCAGTGACGGTATCACACCGACGATTGAAGTGGGTACTGTTACAACCGGAGAACCTGGAACAAAAGCGTGTGTGGAGAATGTCGGAACCAAGACGGCGGCCATATTCGATTTTGTTATTCCACAAGGGGAAAAGGGTAGTCCGGGAGAAGGCGACAGTGGCGAAAATGCTCTTGCAATATTTGCCTTTAATGTTCGTTCGGATGGGCATTTATGGGTTGTTTCAGACAGTGAGATACAAGAAACAAAATTTACAATTAGTGAAAAAGGGCATTTAATTTACGAAACGGGGGATTGAGGAATGGCTGAGATTGATTTAGGACAGGTTAGAATGACAGATGAAGAACTGACAGATTTCATTCTGCAGTTAAATGGTGGTATCAGATTAGGAAGGGATGCAAATGGGCAAGCAGGATATGTTAGTACAGATGAAACAGGAACTGATGTCGTAATTCCTTTTAGTACGGGAGGCAGCAGTTTAAGCGGCGGAGTGGAACTATTAGAAACCGTAGCCACAACGGGTACCGCAGAATATACGAAGGATATAAAGCTGAACAATGATTATAAAGCAATTCTAGTTGTAATGACTGCATACACTACTAGCGGATATCCGGACATTACTTTAGAGTTAGAAAAAAATAGTTTCGATACGGAAGTTTTCTCTGCAAAATTTGGCGATAGTATTTACGCACGACAGCAAATCGCAGTTGATGTGAACCCGGATAAAACTGCAGGAGATACTTACGGAATTGTGTACAGTGCTAAGGCGGGTAGTACCAGAGGAATTATGAAGATGGGTATTTTGGGTATAGCATAAGGAAGGATATTATTATGGCACAAATAGAAATTTTATTAGAAAAGCAATTACTTACAATACAAAATCGTGAAATTATAGCTTCCGGAGATAGTAATTTTGATTCATGTGTGTTTACTTTTGATGATACATGGGAGAAGTTTGTTAAGACCGCAGTGTTTTATCAGAATAAAAACAATGTTCAATATGTTGTCCTTAATAGTGATGATACTTGTATGATTCCGGCAGCAGCAATGGCAGAGGAAGGCAGAATGTATGTAGGAGTGTTTGGCATTAAAGATACATCAGTTGTCACGTCTACACTAGATACAATAGACATTAAGCAGGGAGCAATTTCTGGTTCAAACGTGTCAACAGAACCGACAGACGATGTGTTTCTTGCTATTATTGCGCAATATCAAAGAATTGTAGAATTGATGGCGCAGTATGAAAATACAGCAGCTGAATTTAATGTAAGAATAGCAGAGCAGAATGCAATATTGGAAACTTTGAACGCATTCGATGTTACTGCAATCAGCGAACGGCTTGACATAATTGAAAACAGAATGATTGATTATACAAATCTTGCAAAAGAGATACAGAATCGTGAAATCATTCTCAGAGAGGTGCCGATTAAGTTTGTAAATAAAATATGTACTGTTGAAAATGAAGCTTTTACAGAAGATTCTTTATGTGATGTGTATTTTGATGCCTGCTCGTATGAAATCGCATCTGAAGCACTTATTCTTCCGGTATCGCACGAGGGGTATCTGGAATTAAGCAGCTCTGTTGACCTGCTAGATGAGTTGACGGCAAATATATTGATAAGGAGAAGTTAGCATGACATTAGGAAAAACTAATATAACAGCTTTAAAAGAAGGAGCAATTGTAACCGAAATTGAGGATTATAACTGGATACAGATGCAATCCGGGGTTTATGGAAATTTTAAAAAGGTTATTTATAAAAATGGTTACCTGGCAGCTATTATATCAGATGGGACAATTGTTTATAGTAATGATGGTGAAGTGTGGAATAAGACAAAGCTGGCATATGAATCCTGTACGCTAAATGATATTGACTGGGATGGTGAACAATTTATATTAGCCGGTGGTACTAATGGTGTTGGTATGATTGTTACGACGAAAGATTTTGAATCGTTCACCGAGGTGGAATCTTTTGCAGATTACAGAGAATATCTTTTTGTATATCCATATGATGGACAATATATTATAGGAGCTAGAGAGTCTAGAGCCAATACATATCCGTATGTTTTGTTTACAGATTTGACAGAAGGCGGAACGGTATTTTCAACATTATCCTCCCAAAATTTTGGGACTCTTTCGTTTGCGAAAAGCACGAGCGGTATTTTGGTGTTTAATAAATATAATAATCTCTACACTTTGTCAACTGTATTTGGAAATGCTGTTAATACGACATTTGACTCACATTTGGATGGAAAAGATTGGAGCATGAATATTTTTGAGTGCAAAGATACGTTGTATGCGATAGGACTGACAAAGACGACAGGTTATGAGATTGACAAAGTAACCTCAACGAATGAAAAAGTGTGTGTATGCACCGGTCAGAATTTCGCATTTGTAGATGGTGTCTATTATAACGAATGTCAGATATTCATCAACAATCATGAAATGTTGATTGTGAAGAAAGCAGAAAGCATAGCTGATAAAACTCTTGATGATTTGATAGAAATCGTACCAGAAATGAAAATGAATGCTATTACCAAAGCATTTGGACAACTTTATATTTTTGGAGATCAAGGACTTATTCTTAAATCCAGTGTAGAAGTGAAGAATGAAGAAACTATTTCCGTTCAAACATTATCAGCAAAACAGGCACTTGCCAATTCTAAAGCATATACAGATGCAAAGATTGAGGGTTTAGAAACAGCTATTGCAACCTTGGAAAAAAGAATTGCTGCGATAGAAAAGGCAGAAGAATGATAAAACAGTAAAGGAAAGGTATACGATATGGAAGTAATCATTTCAGCAGTAATTACCGGTTCACTTGCTCTTGCTGGGGTTATTATAACAAATATGCAGAGCAATAAGAATATTGAGCATAAATTAAAAACAGCACAGGCGGTAACGGATTGCAAGATAGAGGAACTAACAAGAGAGGTCAGAGAACATAATAATTTTGCGCGTCGAGTTCCTGTTGTAGAAGAACAGATTAGGGTTATTAACCATAGAATTGCAGATTTAGAAGGGGAAAGCAGAACATTTAGTAAGGAATGACACTGGAAAGGTAGAGATTAGAAATGGATGGTGATTGAGGATGAAAATATCAAATGAAGGACTAATGATTATTAAGAAATACGAAGGGTGTAAACTTTCTGCCTATAAATGCCCGGCAGGAGTCTGGACAATCGGGTATGGGCATACCGGAGGTGTGAAAGAGGGTGATAAAATCACACAGGCACAGGCGGAATTGTATCTGCTGGCAGACCTGAAACGATTTGAGAAACATGTGGAAACATATCATAGTAAGTATCAGTGGAACCAGAGCGAGTTTGATGCTATGGTTTCTTTTGCTTATAACCTTGGCAGCATTGATAAATTGACTGGTGGCGGTACCAGAACCAAGGCGGTTATTGCGGAAAAGATTCTTCTATATAACAAAGCTAGTGGGAAGGTGCTTGCAGGACTGACAAAGCGCAGAACAGAAGAGCAGGCACTTTTCTTAAAAGGAAGTGACACAGAAGAGCAGGCGGGTATTGTGGAATACTCCCTGTCAAAGGATGGAAATAAACAGGTTTCTGCTAATTTTAAAGTCAAAGAGTTCTGTTGCAAAGACGGTTCTGATAAAATTCTGGCTGATGTAGATTTTGTTAGGGATAAATTGCAGAAAATCAGAGAACATTTCGGTGTGCCGGTCACAATCAATTCTGCATACCGGACTACTACATACAACAAGAAAGTTGGTGGTGCATCCGGAAGTTATCACCTCAAAGGACAGGCTTTTGATATCGTAGTAAAAGGAAAGACTCCGGAAGAGGTGGCAAGGTATGCGCAGCAGATAGGAGTTACCGGAATCATACAGTACAATACCTTTGTTCATGTAGACAGCCGGAAAACAAAATATTGGGCAAGGAATGACAATGGAAAGGTAACTGTAAAGAGCGGTTTTTAAGAAAAAGTCGTGTTGCATTTCGTGTTGCATAATTTGAATTTTTACTTCTAAAAGCAGAAATTTCTTACTGTTTATAGAAATAAAAAAGCAACGAGGAATCCCGTATTTATGCGGTTTGTTGCAAAATGGCAGATAAATAAAGGCTTGAGGGGATTGTTTACCAAATGGGTTCGAATCCCCCTCTCGCTATTTAGAAAGCGCGCAAAATCAAGGGTTTGCGGGCTTTTTTCTTTTGGCGGTTAGCAAATTGTCTGAAAAATTACGAAAGGAGACTTTTCGAATGGTGTCCTTTTTGTAAAAAACATAGAAGAATATTGAAATAATTATGTACGAATCTTGGATTCCAAGATTCTTTTTTTGTGCCAAAATTTAAGTATAAGGAGTGATGAACGTGCTTAGAGACGATTTACTTGAAAAGATATTTGCAGACAAAGAAATGCAAACGATACCTATAGGGGCGCAGTCTACAGCCATAAGCGTTGTGGAGCGAATTTTAGAAGAAATAAAGGAGGAAAATCCTTATGCAACCTTATCAGACATGGGTAAAAGGAATACTTGATACAATTATCGTTTTCCTGGAAAAAAACGACTGGAAAATGATTGGTGAAAAGATAGGAACATTCTTGGCAGAGATAGATTTCCTAGATATAGGAATGAAGGTTGGTAAAGCGATATGGGAAGCGATAAATGCAGGTTTTGAAATTTTAGGAGGAATGTTTAACAAAGCACCATTTGAAACAATTATACTGGCAAAAGTTATTTACCACCAAAACAGACTACGTACAAGAAGAAGTGAATCAATGGAAGGATAGTATTTTAAACCCTGCAACAAGCACTTTGCAAAGTGGCTTTGAGCAACTTGGCATAGATGGAGAGACTTGGGCAAGCGAAGCAGCTATAAAACTTTTGGATGGATTGTTCGAAACTTTCACAGAATACTCTTATGAGGGGGTTGGGATAACAACAACAAATTTAAAAAACAATTGGGAAACCATATTAAATGATGCTTTGAGTGGTGCGGAAGAAGCGGTCAATGCAGAATCTTATGGAAAAGATACTGTAGATGGCTACAACAAAGGAATAAAAGACAACGCCGCAACTACGAACGAAGCTATCAATAAATGGATGAATGATATTCCGAAAACAATACATGATTCCAATATGAATTTTGGCTCTCCGTCAAAAACTGCTAAAGAATACGGGAAATGGACAGTTGAAGGATTCAACGATGGAATCGCTGAAAATATAGAAAGTACAAAAGAGTTAATAAAAACATGGATGGATGTTGTTTGCGAAATATTTTCTGCTGAAAATTGCATTGAAAAGTTCGAAGGAATCAAAGAGGCATTTGTTTTAAAATGGCAAGAAATAATGGATTGGTTTAATTCCGATTTTATTCCTACATGGTTTGAAGAAGGCATTATGCCTTGGTTTTCTTACGAAAAATGGTACGAAGAAATACTAATAAATGTACCATTAGCATTTCAAACAATGTGGGAAGAAGTTCTTTCTTGGTGGAATGATGAAGCAATGACTACATGGTGGACAAATTATGTAGTTCCATGGTTTACAGTTGAAAAATGGTATATTCAGTTTAAAAATATACACACTGCGTTGAAAAAAACATGGGAAGAAATTGTTGAAACATGGAATTTGTTGTTGGATAAATGGTGGAAAGAAAATGTACTTCCAAGGTTTACGTATGACAAATGGAAAAATATGCTTTTGCCAACCAGAAATGCTTTTAAAAATAATTTTGAAGAAATAGTTGAAATTATTGAAGAAAAAATGCAAGAAGCATACGAATCGGTTTCAGATTGGTGTTCGAAAATGTCATCTGAAATAGATGGTGTACTTTCAAAGATTTCACAGATAGAATCAAAAATAGCTTCTCTTGGAGGTATAAGCATAGGTATATCTACTACCGGCGGAGTATCAATACCAAAATTTGCTACTGGTGGGTTCCCGGAAGATGGACTTTTTTACGCAAACTACAATGAACTTGTGGGGCAGTTTTCAAACGGAAGAACCGCGGTTGCAAATAACGAGCAGATTACAGAGGGAATTAAACAAGGTGTTAAAGAAGCAGTTTCAGAAATTTTGGCACCGTATTTGGCAGAAATAGCGCAAAATACAAGAGAAACAGCAGACAAAGATTTTGACGTAAGTCTTGATGGAAGGTCTTTGATTGACAGTTTAAATCAAAGAAGCGTAAGAAACGGATATTCATTCACTTGATTGTCAACCCTCTCATAATGTGGTATAATCTTGGCACTACATTATGGGAGGGAATTTTATATGAAGAAGATTTTAGTTGTTTTATTATCATGCCTGTTTTTGACTGCGTGTGGAAATGCTGTTTCACAAGAAGAATACGATGCAGTTGTCAAGGAGAGGGATGAATTAAAGGAAGAAGTTGAAAACATTGATTCTGCCTTAGATATAAGCAAAAAGTCAACAGAATTAAAGGCTAGAATAGAGGAGCAATATAAACACGCTGAATTTGTATTGGCGGTATCTGGAAAAGTAAGTGGCGTGGATGTTTCGGAAGCAGAAAAAACAGTAAAGGAATTGTATGATTCTTCAGTCTTGATGCTGGACGTTGTTTTGAAATCATATAGCGAATTAACCTCATATATGGAGTTCGACAAAGATGTTTATGATTCTGCGATTAGCACGATAGAAACAGTAGAAAAAACATGGGGAGAAACGTATCAGCAAGTGGCGAACCTCGAAAAGGCACTTGAGTAATTTGCAAAAACTCCGCACATATAATATAATTTTAAAAAATATGTGCGGAGGTATCAACATGGCTCCCATAAACTGCCAGGAATGAGAAAAGGAAATTAGCGATAAAGCCGATATATGTATAGGATGCGGTTTTCCCATAAAAGAACATTTTCAGAAAATGGAGGATGATAAACTCGAGGAAGAAAAAGAGAAAAAAAGAAATACCGGTGCTGTTCGTGTTATAGACAAAACGAAATAGGAGAAGATTATTGTGTATATTGCGATTACAGGCTAACACCATATTTCGAGATGGAAACACCTTTAAAAGAACAGGAATTTGATGCAAAAACACAAATTTTTGAAGATGAAAAGAAAGAATTTAACGGAATTTACAAATACACATTGTTCGGTGGAAATCAAGAGGTTTATTGCCCTCGTTGCGGTAGCGAGAACTGTTCGAATTATCAAGAGCAGAAGATTATTCCGGGCAAAACTAAAACGAGGTATACGGCAAATTTGAATCCTCTTATACCGTTTACATTGGTAAATAAAAAGGAAAAAAGTTATAAGAAAAGAACAGCTCGTAACGGAAAGAAAAATTATTTGTAATGATTGCGGAATGGTTTTTTCATTAAGTTATATATGGCACTTTTAACAAAAGGGGCTGAAATGCCCCTTTTTGATTGTGGAAAATTAGAATAATTTTGAAATTACGACATCTATCAGAAATGGTAGGTGTCTTTTTATACTCAAAAAGGAGAAACACCATGGCTTTATCATCATTTTTGAACGTAAACGGATATGATTTTCCATGTCCGAGAGCAGGATTTAATTATATTATCAGCACAACGGTAAATGCCGGAAGAAATGCGAATAACGCAGTTATCGGACAGAGAATCGGCAGAGATATCATAAAACTGAACAGCATGGAATGGGTA
>CAYVUF010000041.1:0-11951 GCA_964454605.1 uncultured Bacteroides sp. | reverse complement strand
ATGTAGTAGATGCCATTGATACGGTAACAGCCAAGATTGAACTTGTGCTGCGGGCGCAGCAGGCAGGAACTCCGATTATCAGTTCCATGGGGACAGGCAATAAGCTGGACCCAACCAGATTAGAAATCAGTGATATTTATAAAACTTCGGTTTGTCCCCTGGCAAAAGTAATGCGCAGAGAACTGCGGAAAAGGGGCGTTTCGGAGCTAAAGGTGCTTTATTCCAGGGAAGAACCGATAAAACCGAAGGGTGTTGTGGAAGAAGAAAGTGGGATGAGGCGCGCTATTCCGGGAAGCACTGCTTTTGTTCCATCGGCAGCCGGATTGATTATTGCGGCAGAAATTGTCAAAGATATTATAGAAAGCTGTTGATTATTTTCCAGAAAGTGGGTATTATAATGGTATTCATACAGAAAAACTATGAATAGCAGATGGCTATGAAAAGTGGATGCTATGAATAATGTAACATAATGATTCACAAAAGTGGGGACTATATATGAGAATATCGACCAAAGGCAGATATGCCTTGCGTTTAATGTTAGATTTAGCAACTTATAACAATGGAGAGCCGATTAGTCTTAAGGATGTGGCAAGAAGACAGCAGATATCGGACAAGTATCTGGAACAGATTATTGCGGTTCTGAATAAAGCAGGTTATGTAAGAAGTATTCGGGGAGCACAGGGCGGTTATCTTCTGAAAAAAGACCCTTCCGAGTACACAGTGGGCATGATTTTGCGGCTGACAGAGGGTGATTTGGCACCGGTAAGCTGTGTAGGCAGTGAAGGGGATGACTGTGACAGAAGGGATAGCTGTGTAACAGTTCGTATCTGGGAGCAGATATATGATGCAGTCAACAATGTGGTGGACAAGATTACGTTAGCAGATATGTTAGAGTGGCAGCAGGAGATAGGAAATAATTATTGTATTTGATAAAAACATTCATTAGGAACAGAGGATAGGATATTGACAAGCAGAAAGAAAGTGCTATAATATCTATGTCATAGGGGAATACTAGGAAATGAATGCGGAGAAGAGAAAGGCAGGATGATAGAAATGAGTCAGTTAATCTATTTGGATAATGCGGCAACTACGCAGGTATATCCGGAAGTTTTGGATGCCATGATGCCATATTTTACAGAATATTACGGAAATCCATCCGCTATTTATACATTTGCAGGCAATGCCAAGAAAGCAGTTGATGAAGCAAGAAATATTCTGGCAGAAGGTATTCATGCCAAACCGGAGGAAATTTATTTCACCGGCGGCGGAAGCGAGTCGGATAACTGGGTGTTGAAGGCAACCGCAGAGGCTTATGAATCCAAAGGAAAACACATTATAACAACGAAAATAGAACATCATGCTGTTTTGCATACAGCACAGTATCTGGAGAAGAAAGGTTTTGAAGTCACCTATCTGGATGTGGATGAAAACGGTCTGGTTCGGTTGGAAGATTTGAAAGCCGCTATCCGGCCAGATACCATTTTGATTTCTGTCATGTTTGCCAATAATGAAATTGGTACAATTGAACCGTTGGCAGAGATTGGTGCTATAGCCAGAGAAAAAGGAATTTTGTTCCACACAGATGCAGTGCAGGCATTCGGACATATTCCTATTGATGTAGATGCAATGAATATTGATATGTTAAGTGCCAGTGGCCATAAAGTGAATGGACCGAAGGGAATTGGTTTATTGTATATTCGCAAAGGGGTTAAAATCCGCTCTTTTGTACATGGCGGTGCACAGGAAAGACAGCGAAGAGCCGGAACGCATAACGTACCGGGTATTGTTGGATTTGGAAAAGCAGCTCAGCTTGCTTTTGATGGCATGAAACAGAGAAGTGAATACGAAACACAATTGCGCGACCATCTGATTGAACGTGTGCTTGCAGAGATTCCTTACAGCAGACTGAATGGAGATAGAACGAACAGACTTCCGAATAATGCAAATTTCTGTTTCCGTTTTATCGAAGGAGAGTCGATGCTGATTCTGTTAGACCAGAATGGCATCTGCGGTTCCAGTGGTTCTGCCTGTACTTCGGGTTCTTTAGACCCTTCACATGTACTTCTGGCAATCGGACTGCCGCATGAAATTGCGCATGGTTCACTGCGATTAACACTGTCTGAAAAGACAACCAGGGAAGAAATTGATTTTACGGTGGATAAGCTGAAAGAAATCATTGAAAGATTACGCAGTATGTCACCTTTGTACGAAGATTTCGTGAAAAAACAGAACCAGTAAGAAGAAAGGACAGACAGGATTATGTATAGTGAAAAAGTAATGGACCACTTTAACAACCCAAGAAATGTGGGCGAGATTGATAATCCAAGTGGTGTAGGCACAGTAGGAAATGCAAAATGCGGCGATATTATGAGAATGTATCTGGATATCGATGACAATGGCATTATTCAGGAAGCAAAATTCAAAACTTTCGGCTGCGGAGCTGCTGTTGCCACAAGCAGTATGGCAACTGAGCTGGTAAAGGGCAAGACTGTTCAGGAAGCGCTGCAGGTAACCAATAAAGCGGTTATGGAAGCATTGGATGGACTTCCACCAGTAAAAGTACATTGTTCTCTGCTTGCAGAAGAAGCCATTCATGCAGCATTGTGGGATTATGCAGAGAAACATAATATCCAGATTGATGGTCTGGAAAAACCAGTAAGCGATATTGGCGAGAAAGAAGAAGCAGTAGAAGAAGACTATTAGGAATGTTAACAGACAGCTATGCTGAAAAGGCATAGCTGTTTTTTGTACTCTGAATTTTTCTTACATTTTAGCAATTTTTTCGCATAGTAATATACAAAGGATTACTTGTGGGAATCAAGACGTGAAAAAGGATACAAAAAATAAAATAACAACTGGTATTACGGTTGCTTTCCTCATTCTGACGGTTATATATGCGGTGACCTGTAAGAAAAGTACAATGACAGCTTCTGATGGAATTATCCTGGAAAAGGAAAAGCCATGTGTGGTAATTGATGCCGGACATGGAGGGGCAGACCCTGGAAAGATTGGGATTAACGGAGCTTATGAAAAGGATATTAATTTGCAGATTGTGTATAAATTGAAGAATTTTCTGGAGTTAGAGGATGTGAAAGTGATTCTGACAAGGGAATCCGACAGTGGTCTTTATGATGCAGATGCAAGCAATAAGAAAGTACAGGATATGAAGCGAAGGGTGGAAGTGATTGAGGAGGCAGACCCGGTTTTAACAGTCAGTATTCATCAAAACAGCTATCATGAAGAGTATGTGCATGGTGCCCAAACCTTTTACTATGCGACCAGTGAACAGAGCAAAATACTTGCCGAGAAAATACAACAAGTGTTATTGAAAGAAATTGACCCACAAAATACCAGACAGGCAAAGGCAAATGACAGTTATTATCTGTTAAAGAAAACATCATCACCGATTGTCATTGTGGAATGCGGTTTTCTGTCAAACAGGGAAGAAGCGCAGAAATTAGGGTCCGAATATTATCAGGAAAAGACTGCATGGGCAATTCATCTGGGAATTCTGCAATATATCAATAGTCAAAGCCGATAAAATGTGATATAATGGCGGCGCGGATATAGGTTGTGTTCATCTGCACAGTATGTATAAAAACTATTGAAATAGAAAAACAAGCGTTATTCAACACAATAACCTGTGATTATTAAATCTGGATTTAACAATATAAATGTTTCATAAAATTATATGATGTAAAGGTTGGCGATACAGTGGAAACGAAAATCATACAAATGCAGGAACAGGATATAAAGATAGGAAAGCTGCAAGAGGCTGGGAATATTATCAAAGAGGGTGGTCTGGTTGCATTTCCCACAGAAACTGTGTATGGTCTGGGCGGGGATGCATTGAACCCAGATTCTTCCAGAAAAATATATGCAGCCAAAGGAAGACCTTCGGATAATCCATTGATTGTGCATATTGCAAAGTGGGAAGATTTAGCACCGATTGTAAAAGAAATTCCAGAGGCAGCTAAAAAACTGGCCGATGCGTTCTGGCCGGGACCGCTTACCATGATTTTTCAGAAATCGGACAGAGTACCCTATGAAACCACAGGCGGTCTGGATACTGTGGCAGTGCGTATGCCGGTACATCCTGTGGCAATGGCTTTCATAGAAGAAGCCGGAGGTTATATAGCAGCTCCCAGCGCGAACCGTTCTGGAAGACCAAGTCCTACCTGTGCCAAATATGTGGAAGAAGATATGCAGGGACGGATTGAGATGATAATTGATGGGGGAGATGTGGAAATCGGTCTGGAATCCACGATTGTGGATATGACAGTAGATGAGCCAATGATACTTCGGCCTGGATATATTACGAAGGAAATGTTAGAGGAAGTTTTACAGTCTGTGAGTGAGGACAAAACCATGATGTCTTTGGACAGTGGACAGGCACCCAAGGCACCGGGAATGAAATATCGTCATTATGCACCGAAAGGTGAGCTGACAATTGTTGACGGAAACGAAGAACAGGTGATAGAGTATATAAATAAGCAGGTACCTGTTTTGCAGAAAGAAGGACAGAAAGTTGGAATTATTGGGACACAGACAACGGTAGACCGGTATCTGGGGGATGTCCGGAAATGTGCTGGAAACCGACAGGATGAAACAACAATAGCCAGAGAACTTTATCGAATCCTGAGAGAATTTGACGATGAAGAAGTAACTGTGATTTTTTCGGAGTCATTTGATACCGCAGGAATCGGACAGGCTATTATGAACAGGCTTTTGAAAGCAGCCGGACATAAAATGGTTCATGTCTAAAAAGGGCAGAGAAATTGTGGGAAACAGAGTAAAACAGGAAAGAGATAAAAAGAATAGAAATATTTTAGGAGGAAACAAAGATGATAGCAATTGGCAGTGACCATGGTGGATTTGATTTAAAAATGCAGGTAATGGATCATTTGAAGGCACAGGGAATAGAATGTAAGGATTTTGGATGTATGGACAAAAGTTCCTGTGATTACCCGGTTTATGGAAAAGCAGTAGCAGAGGCAGTAGCAAGCGGAGAATGTGAGAAAGGGATTGTTATCTGTACCACAGGTATTGGCATTTCCATTACTGCTAATAAAGTTCCGGGCATTCGATGTGCTCTTTGCGCAGATACCGTATCTGCTAAACTGACAAGACTCCATAACAATGCGAATGTACTGGCAATGGGAGCAGGAATCGTAGGAGAAAATCTGGCAATGAGTATTGTGGATACATTTCTCGGCACAGAGTTTTCGGGAGAAGAAAGACATCAGAGAAGAATTGATTTGATTGAAAAATAGAAACTTTGCGTAAAAGAAAGGTAATGTTGGTATGAAAATCAGGCAGAATATAGCTGCGGCAATGTCCTTGATTTTGCTGACTACATTTTTTCCGCTTTCTGTATATGCAACATCGACCACGAAGGAACAGCTTGAAGAAGCAGAGCGCGAGAAAGAAAATACAGAATCAGAGTTGGATGCTACCAGAGAAAATCTGGATAATCTGAATGAGCAAAAGGATTCTCTGGAAGGAACGCTGAGCCAGTTAAACACAGAACTATCCCAGGTTAGTAATAATCTGAGTGATTTGGAAACCAAAATTACGGATAAGGAAGCGGAAATAGAAGCGACCAATCAGAAAATTGAGAAAACCAATCAGGAACTGGAAGCAGCAATTGCAGCGAAAGACGACCAGTACGATACGATGAAACAGCAGATTAAGTTTATGTATGAAAAAAGTGACTATCTGTATCTGGAAATGGCTTTTTCGTCAGACAGTTTTGGAGAGTTTCTGAATCGTAACAATTATATTGAACAGCTTTCGGCTTATGAGGAAAAACAACTGCAGGAATACAAAGACCTTCAGATAGCAATTGAGGGAAAAGTAGCAGAACTGGAGGAGGCGAAAGCAAAGTTAGAATCGGATAAGGGAGAACTGGACAATTACAAAGTACAGGTTGTGGCAGAGCAGAGCAGAGTTTCTGGTCTTGTCAGCCAGACAAGTAATTCGATTACTTCTTATTCTAATCAGATTTCGGATGCTGAGGCCCAGGCGCTAGCATATGAGCAGAAGATAAAGGAACAGGAAGAAAATATCACTGCCTTAAGAGCAAAACTGGCAGAAGAAATCCGTATGGCAGAACTGGCAGCACAGTCCAGTTGGCGTGATATTTCGGAGGTGAGTTTTGCAGAAGGCGACCGATATTTACTGGCGAATCTGATTTACTGTGAAGCCGGAGGTGAGTCGTACACCGGACAGGTAGCGGTAGGGTCCGTTGTTATGAATCGCGTATTAAGTTCAGTATTTCCTGATACTGTTGTAGGTGTTATTTATCAGAACAAGCAGTTCTCACCAGTTGCCAGTGGAAGACTTGCACTTGCTCTGGCAGAAAACAGAGCCACGGCAAGTTGTTATCAGGCGGCTGATGCAGTTATGTCAGGAACAACAAATGTGTCAAACTGTGTATATTTCCGAACTCCGGTAGAGGGGGTAACACCAAGATATACGATAGGCGGTCATATTTTTTATTAGAAATGATTTCGATATTTCTTTTCCAATAGGTTTCCGGACGCGGAAAAAGCACAACACATGATGTTAAAAATCATGTGTTGTGCTTATTTTTTCGATAGGAGCCTGCAAAGTATTAAAATGGCCGCTGTAAATAATAGTAAGAAGATGATTTAACCGCAGCAAAGCCTTTTTTAACAGAGATTCGTCAATCAGCTTCTGTTCCAATGCTTCTGCCAGTTCGTCAATATCGACCACTTTCACAAATCCATCCGGATAAATCAGTACATCCGCTAACAAGTCTGTAACGATATAGGTATTGGCGGCTTCGTCATAATCGTAGCTGACAATGTCGCAGTACCAATAAACAAGGGAATTATCTTCCCGGTAAAACTTGCTGACTTTGAACCCTTCCTTCAGAAAATAGCAGGAATAGCCATGATGGATGTCTTTCCGGGGTTTTAAGGTATTCCAACTGGTCAGAATCATATCGTCGTCACAGTACAGAATCTTGTCATCTCTCAATAATACACATTCCTCTGGAATAATTCTCTTTCGGTATAATATAGGTGTTGGCATAAAACCTCCGCTTTTGGGTAGATACAGGTTGTGTTTGATAAAAGAAAATCTACTTATATAAACGTTACACTTGAAAAAGACAAAAGTCAATGAGAATTTATGTAATTTCAACAATTTTACTAGACATAAATGCAAAAAATGGGTATAATTTTACTGTTAAGATTTTATTAAAATTAAAGGAAAGGGAAGAGCAGTGAGTTACAATAGAAATGTCTATCATGCCTTAACAATGATAAGCCAGTTCGGTATTAACATGCTTGTTCCCATTTTTATTTGTACTTTTATCGGAATTGCCATTGATAAAAAGTGCGGAACTTCCTTTTGGATTATCATTTTTTTCTTTATAGGGGCGATAGCCGGAGGACGTAATGTTTTCATTTTTGCAAGAAAAATATATGAACAGCCGGCACAGACACGACAGCATCGTAAGCTGGAAGGAAAGAAATCAGAGGAAGGATTGAAGAACGAAATACATGAGCAGAAGTGATAGAACCGATATCAGAAAGAAAATCAATCCGACATTATTTGATTTATGTCTTGGAATTTTTATCTGGGGCATTTTGTGTCAGATTGTCATTTTGCTTGTCAGAAATGTACCGGAATACAGCATTGGATTGTGGATAGGTGTTATGTTAGGGATTGCCGGGTCAGTTCATATGTGGTGGACATTGGATAGAAGCCTGGATATGGTGTCAAAAGGAGCATCCAGAACAGTGGGGGCACAGAGCCTTATCCGGTATGCGGTATTAGTAGTGGTAATGGCATTGCTTGCAGTGAGTGGATTTGCCAATCCGCTTTTTGCTTTTTTGGGTTATATGGGGATGAAAGCTGCAGCTTATATGCAGCCATTTACCCGTAAGATAAGTTCTACAATTTTTAAGGTGTAAAATCCATACATAAGGAGGTGAGAGTATGGAGCAAGGAATTCTGTTGACGGAGAGTGCCGACATTGATTTTATGATACATGGGGTATTCTCATATGAACTTTTCGGACAGACAGTCTGGATTACAACAACGCATATCTGTGTATTGATTGTCATGCTGGTAATCATAGCCTTTTGTCTGGCTGCAAACCGGGCGGTTAAGTACGCTTCGGAAGTGCCGGGAACATTTCAGAACATTGTAGAACTGGTTGTGGAAATGTTAGATAATATGGTAGGCGGCGTTATGGGTAAATTTTCACCCAGATTCCGAAATTATATCAGTACAATATTTATCTTTATTCTTTTGAGCAACATATCCGGTTTGTTTGGCTTAAGACCACCAACAGCAGATTATGGCGTGACTTTCGCACTGGGTATTATGACCTTTACCCTGATTCATTTTAACAAGTTTAAGCATCAGAAGGTCAAAGGTGTGATTGCCGGATTGTGTGACCCATGGCCTATCTGGGCACCAATCAACGTAATTGGTGATATTGCAGTACCAATTTCGTTATCTTTGCGTTTGTTTGCAAACGTATTGTCCGGAACCGTTATGCTGGCACTGGTATATGGTCTTTTGTCTAAGATAGCAATTATCTGGCCGGCAGCACTGCATGTTTACTTTGACTTGTTCTCAGGAGCAATTCAGACCTATGTATTCTGTATGCTGACAATGACGTACATCACAGATGCATGTACCACAGAGTAGCAGACAGCAAAATTAATAATTCTGTTTAAAAGCATAAATTAAAGGAGGAAATAGAAATGGAATTTAACACAAACTTTATTTTAGGATGTTCAGCAATTGGTGCAGGACTTGCAGTTATCGCAGGTATCGGACCTGGTATTGGACAGGGTATTGCAGCAGGTCATGCAGCAGCAGCAGTTGGTAGAAACCCGGGTGCAAAATCCGACATTACATCTACCATGTTATTAGGACAGGCAGTAGCAGAAACAACAGGTTTGTATGGTCTGCTGATTGCGATGTTACTCTTATTCGTAAAACCTTTAGGAAAATAAGAGCCTCTGGCAAAAAAATAAGAAAGGAGGCTTAAGGCTTGAATACGTTAAAAGGTACAGGTTTGGTACTGGCTTCGGCGGAAATGGAGCCCAGACTTTTTGACTTGGATTTGCAGCTGATTGCAGATGCATCACTGATGATTATTGCTGTTTTTGCATTGTTTTTAATTGCATCCCATCTGTTGTTTAACCCGGTAAGGGATATGCTTCAGAAAAGACAGGATAAGATTAAAGATGAACTGGATAGTGCAGCACAGGATATGGCAGATGCCAAAGAACTGAAAGCAGCATATGAAGCTAAGTTGAAAGATATTGATAAAGAAGCAGAAACAATCTTGAGCGAAGCGAGAAAGAAAGCATTAGCCAATGAAAATAAGATTGTGGCAGAAGCAAAAGAAGAAGCTGCCAGAATTATTGAAAGAGCAAATGTTGAGGCTGAACTGGAGAAGAAGAAAGCGGCTGACGAAGTGAAGCGAGAGATGGTGGTATTGGCATCTATGATGGCAGGAAAGGTTGTAAATGCGGCAATTGATACAACTGTTCAGGACAGTCTTATCGAGGAAACGCTTAACGAAATAGGTGACAGCACATGGCTAAGCTAATTTCAAAAACATATGGAGATGCGTTGTTCGAGCTTGCAGTAGAAGAAGCTAAAGTGGACACTCTGCTGGAAGAGATTGAGCAATTGCAGGTGATTCTGAAAGAAAATGCTGATTTCGGCAAAATGATGACCCATCCTAAGATTAGTAAAGAGGAGAAACTTCAAGTTGCTGAGAATGTGTTTAAAGGCAGAGTTTCAGATGAACTTATGGGATTTCTGTTAATTGTTATCTCCAAAGACCGCTATCAGGAAATGGATGACATTCTGGAGTATTTTATTACGGAAGTAAAGAAATACAAAGGAATCGGTGTTGCTATGGTAACAACAGCAGTACCGCTGAAAGAAGAACAATGTAAAAAAATTGAACAAAAGCTGCTTGATACAACGGATTATAAAGAAATGGAAATGCATTATCAGATTGATGCTGCCCTCATCGGTGGTATGGTTATCCGTATCGGTGACAGGGTTGTAGACAGCAGTATCAGTACGAAATTAAATGAACTTCAGAAAGCTTTATTGAAAGTTCAAATCTAAAAGAAAGGTGCGTATGATCCATGAATTTAAGACCAGAAGAGATTAGTTCAGTCATTAAGGATCAAATTAAGAGATATTCTTCTGCGTTGGAAGTATCAGATGTTGGTACCGTTATCCAGGTAGCAGATGGTATCGCTCGTGTGCACGGACTTGAAAATGCAATGCAGGGTGAGTTGTTAGAATTCCCTGGTGATGTATACGGAATGGTGCTTAACCTGGAAGAAGACAATGTTGGTGCAGTACTTCTTGGAAGCCAGCATAATATCAACGAGGGTGACATTGTTAAGACAACAGGACGAGTAGTAGAGGTTCCAGTTGGGGATTGCATGTTAGGACGTGTTGTAAATGCTCTTGGACAACCTATTGATGGAAAAGGGCCGATTCAGACTGAAAAATATCGTAAGATTGAGAGAGTTGCATCTGGTGTTATCACACGTAAATCTGTAGATACACCGTTGCAGACAGGTATCAAAGCCATTGACTCTATGGTGCCTATCGGAAGAGGACAGAGAGAGCTTATTATCGGTGACAGACAGACTGGTAAGACAGCAATTGCCATTGATACGATTATTAACCAGAAGGGACAGGGCGTAAAATGTATTTACGTTGCTATCGGACAGAAAGCATCTACTGTTGCTTCTATTGTAAAAACATTAAATGAATATGGTGCAATGAGTTATACTACGGTAGTTGCGGCTACTGCAAGTGAACTGGCACCGTTACAGTATATTGCGCCATACTCTGGCTGTGCAATTGGTGAAGAGTGGATGGAGAATGGAGAAGACGTATTGGTTGTATATGATGACCTGAGCAAGCATGCTGCTGCATACCGTACCCTCTCCTTACTGCTGAAAAGACCACCAGGACGTGAAGCATATCCGGGTGATGTTTTCTATCTTCATTCCAGATTGTTAGAGCGTGCAGCACGAATGAGTGACGAATACGGCGGAGGTTCCCTGACTGCACTTCCAATCATTGAAACACAGGCAGGTGACGTTTCGGCCTACATTCCGACCAACGTTATTTCTATTACAGATGGTCAGATTTATCTGGAAACAGAAATGTTTAACTCTGGTTTCAGACCAGCAGTTAATGCAGGTCTTTCTGTATCACGAGTTGGTGGTGCAGCACAGATTAAGGCAATGAAGAAAATTGCAGCTCCTATTCGTGTGGAACTGGCACAGTATCGTGAATTGGCAGCATTCTCCCAGTTTGGTTCGGAACTGGATGCTGATACCAAAGAGAAGTTGGCACAGGGTGAAAGAATTAAAGAAATTCTGAAACAGCCGCAGTATAAGCCAATGCCAGTACAGTATCAGGTAATCATTATCTTTGTTGCAACCAATAAATATCTGTTAGATATTCCGGTTGAAAATATTACAAGATTTGAAACCGAGTTGTTCGAATTTTTAGATACCAAGTATCCGGAAATTCCAGCTTCTATTGCAAATGAGAAAGTGATTTCTGAAGAAACAGAAGCAACATTAAGAAAAGCGGTTGAAGAGTTTAAAGCGCAGTTTAAATAAGTAAGAAGTGGAAGGTGATGCTATGGCCTCAATGATAGACATTAAAAGGCGTAAGGGTAGTATTCAAAGTACACAGCAGATTACCAAAGCCATGAAGCTTGTTTCGACTGTCAAATTGCAGAGAGCAAAACAGCGTGCAGAACAGTCAAAAGCATATTTTAACTGTATGTATGAAACGGTAACTTCAATGCTGGCAAAAACTGGAAATCTGAATCATCCATATCTTCGCGGCGGGGTAGTATTCAAAGTACACAGCAGATTACCAAAGCCATGAAGCTTGTTTCGACT
>CAYVUF010000040.1:0-11956 GCA_964454605.1 uncultured Bacteroides sp. | reverse complement strand
GATAATATATTCTTTTCCAGCACTGTCAGTACCATAACTGACAGCACAGTTGCCGGATTGTACAACGAAACCGGTTTTTGCACACAGGACTTCGCCATGGGTATCCTTATCTTCAATGCGGCGCAGAAACCAGTTGGATATTTCGATGCCTTCCGGATGTTGGGCGGTAGAAGAAGTGGTGTATTTATGGGCGGAAAGAACTTCGCGGCACCATTCGTTATTTATGGCAGCTTCCATAATCATAGCCATATCATACATGGTACAGTAGTGGTTTTCATCATACAGACCGATACAGTTTGTAAAATGTGCGCTGGAAGAAATCCCCAGACTATCAAGTTTTTCGTTCATTAATGCAACAAATGCTTCTTGTGAACCGGCCACATAATAAGCCAATCCGAGAGCGGCATCTGCACCAGAAGGAAGAATGGTTCCGTAGAATAAATCCCGAATTGTTACCGTTTCATCGTTTTCCCAGTTCACTGCACTGCAATCATTGGAGTAGACATAATCGTTAATTTCCTGTGTTATGGTAAAGGTGTCATCCAGGTTTTCGATGTGTTCCGCCGCCACTAATACCGTCAGTACCTTAGTCATGGAGGCAGGGTTGATTTTGGTATAGGCATTTTGCTGTGCCAGTATGGTATCTGTGTTCACATCGATGACAATACCATAGCTGCTGTCCACAGAATCGGCTTCAAAAAAATGGTCGGTAGAATCCGTAGTCGATGCACTGTATCTGGTATTATCGACAACCGGTGCGGTATTGTCTGCTGTATCTGGAGTTGGTACTTCTTCCGTTTCCACAAGGGAAAAATCAGCAGAAGATTCTTCTGTCAGATGCTCCGATGCTGTTTGTTCTGCAGAAGGAATGCTGTCTGTGTCAACCAGAGTATTATCGGATGCTCTATGGGAGGAAAAAATCCTGACAGCGGCAATTATAATGATAAGCAGAAGCAGAATAACGGGACTGAAACGGAGGATAAGTTGTCTGCGCAATTCCTGCTGTTTCTTTTTTCGTTTCATTTCTGCAATACGCCGCTTACGCTGTTCCCGCCGTTTCTGTTCGTAGAGGTAATCTTCGTAAGAAGAGTTATCAGTGCTCATAAGAGGAAAGCCTTTCTTTTTATAATCATTGCATTTTATTCAGATAAAAATACTTCTTTGATACTGTCAAAATGTAGGAAAATTCCTTGTGCAGCCAATTCTTTGATTTCATCCAGAGTGGCAATTTTGAATGCAGCGGCTTCTTCCTCCTGAATCTGGACATCTGTTTCATCAAAATCCATGATAAAACGATAAACATCCACGAAATAGTTATCACCTTCTCCAGGATTTTCCCTGTGGTAAGTAAATTGATAACCGCCTGCAGCACCGGTTACGTCTAAACCGGTTTCCTCCAGAATTTCACGTTTTACGGCATCCAGAGATGCTTCACCTGCCATAGCAGCACCACCGGATACTTCCCACCAGCCGGGAGCCCATGCTTTTGTCATAACTCGTTTGGTAATCAGAAATTTTCCATCCAGGCGTGATACAACGCCAAGTACAGTTAAATGGTATTCATCGTCTTTCAGACACCAGTCATTGCGCTTCATGGTACGTCCGGTTTTCTGTTTGTTCTTATCATAAATATCCCAAAATTCTACTTTTTCTTTCATTATTTTCCTCATTTCTGAATCTTTTCTATTTCTTTCTTTTCCGTCAGTTTCTTATTTTGATACTGCCATTTGCCGGAATAATAACGGACAGCACCTACCAACGCGGCACAGCACCAGGTTAATGGGGAAACCCACCATAAACCATAATAGCCCATCCATGCAGTGAAAAGGAAGGTGAAGCCAATTCGGGTAATGACTTCGCTGACACCCATCAGTACAGTTACCTTGATATCACCGGAAGCACGCAGTATATTATGGTATACAACCAGAAAACCGCCGACAAAGAAAAAGCAGCTAAAAATTTTCATATATTCGATGCCGTATTGAATGGCTTCCGGAGTCTGGGTAAATGCTTTCATAATAGCTTCTGCACAAAACCAGATGACAGGACAAAAGATGCCGTAACAGATTAGGTTGAGCAGATAAGCGCATCGAACTCCTTTTTTAATACGGTCAGTTTTGCCTGCTCCCACATTCTGGCTTACAAAGGTACTCAGCGCAGTGCCAATCGATTCTGTCATCTGCCAGCCGAAACCTTCTACCTTCATACAGACACCATAGGCAACCACTAGAGTAGTACCGTAGGTATTTACCTTAGCCTGCAGAGTCATATCGGAAATGGATATGATACTCATTTGTAATCCGGTAGGAATACCATAAATTAGAATCTGTTTTGCCAGAGCTTTGTCAAAGTGCATCTTGTCACGTGACAGTCTGAGAATGGGAAGGATTTTCCAGGCATAAATCAAGCACAGCACACCAGAAATTACCTGTGCCAGTACGGTAGCAAAAGCAGCACCGGCAACACCCATTGGAATCCAGACAACGAAAGCAATGTCCAGAACCACGTTCATGATACTGGATATGATTAAAAATATTAAGGGGACGACGGAGTTCCCAAGGGAACGCAGTACAGATGAAATCCAGTTATACAGCATGGTTCCGAAAGCACCAATAAAAATAATGACAAGATATATCCAGGCATCCTGCAATAATTCTTCAGAGGTCTGTAAAGCCAGTAAAAGCGGCTTTGCACCAAGGACTCCGGCAATGGTAATGATTATCACAGAACAGACTGCAACGTAAATAGAAGCAATAAAGGTTTCCGAAACTTTTTTCATTTCTCCGGCACCATAAGATTGTCCTATCACCACACTGATTCCAGTGGTAAGTCCCATTATAATCGAAGTCAGAAGATAAACAGCAGAGCCGGCAATACTGACCGCTGCTAAAGGAGCATCGCCCAGAAATCTGCCTACAATGTAAGCATCGGCAAAATTATAAATTCGTTGGCACAGCATACCTAACAGAACTGGAAGCGCGAAACGGACCATTTGCGGTACAATTGCGCCCTGTGTCATATCCACTATATTTTTTACACTAATCTTGTTGTCCATTTTGTACAATCCCATATGTCTGTTGCTAGTCCATCGTAGAAATCCGGCTCGTGGCATACCATTAGAATGCTGCCCTTATATTCCTGCAGAGCGCGTTTTAATTCTGCTTTGGCATCCACATCCAGATGGTTTGTCGGTTCATCCAGAAGCAGGATGTTGGTTTCCTTATTTATCAGTTTACATAGGCGGACTTTTGCCTGTTCGCCACCACTTAATACTTTTACAAGACTTTCGATATGTTTCGTGGTAAGACCACATTTTGCAAGGGCAGAACGCACCTCATACTGCGTATATCCGGGGAATTCCTGCCAGATTTCTTCGATACAGGTTGTGCGGATACTCTGGTCCATCTCCTGCTCGAAATAGCCGATGCTTAGGTAATCGCCCTGTTCTACGCTGCCTTCTAATGGTGGAATCAAGCCAAGAATACTTTTCAGCAGGGTGGTTTTGCCAATCCCATTTGCACCAGTTAATACGATTTTTTGCCCTCGCTCCATTTCCAGATTCAGAGGAGAAGAAAGCGGTTCGTCGTAACCGATAACCAGATTAGTGGTCTGGAAAATATATCGTCCAGGGGTTCTGGATTCTTTGAAATGAAATTCTGGTTTAGGTTTTTCTCCGGCAAGTTCAATCACATCCATTTTATCCAGTTTTTTCTGACGTGACATTGCCATATTCCGAGTTGCTACTCTTGCCTTATTTCTGGCAACAAAATCCTTCAAATCAGCAATCTCTTTCTGCTGTTTGTTGTAGGCAGCTTCCAACTGCGCTTTTTTCATGGCATATACTTCCTGAAATTTATCATAATCACCGGGATAGCGGTTCAATTCCTGATTATCCATATGATAAATCAGATTGATGACACTGTTTAAAAAAGGAATATCATGTGAAATCAATATAAATGCATTTTCATAATCATTTAGGTAACGTTTCAGCCATTCGATGTGCTCTGCATCCAGGTAATTGGTTGGCTCATCAAGCAGAAGAATATCTGGCTTTTCCAAAAGCAGTTTGCCGAGCAAAACTTTGGTTCGCTGTCCGCCGCTTAAGTCCGTTACATCCCGGTCAAGACCTAAATCTAACAGTCCAAGTGCACGTGCGACTTCTTCTACTTTAGAATCAATCAGATAGAAGTCGTGCAGTGTTAATAAATCCTGAATAGTACCCAGTTCTTCCATATATTGTTCTAACTGTGCTTCCTCGGCTTCGCCCATTTTGTCACAAATATCATTCATCTGAGTTTCCATTTCAAACAGGAAGTCAAAAGCAGAAGCTAATACGTCGCGGATAGTCATACCTTTTTCCAGAACAGTGTGCTGGTCGAGATAACCTACGCGTACATTCTTAGCCCATTCGATTTTCCCTTCGTCTGGCATCAGCTTTCCTGTAATAATATTCATAAAAGTGGATTTTCCTTCCCCATTTGCACCGATTAAACCGATGTGTTCTCCCTTCAAAAGGCGGAAAGAAACATCATGAAAAATGGCTCTGTCACCAAAACCATGACTTAAATGCTCTACGTTCAAAATACTCATATATTTCCTCCAAAGTAAATGTGCATGAATATGTCCTTAAATTATAGAAGGAAAAAGAAAGAAAGTCAATGAAGCGGTGTTATTCGGAAAAATGGATGCACGTAATGCAAAAAAACTATAAATAGTTGAAAAATATTTAATAAGGGTTGCCTTCTGGATGAGAGAGTGATACAATCAAAACCATCTAATCGATATCAGTATTTTCTAATAAGAAAAATCATTATTTCAACGACATTTGTGTCGGAAAACCCAGTATAAATCGAAAGAATAAGGAAACAAAAGTGAGAATTTTGATTGATGGTGTTGACGATATTTCGTTTATAAAAATTGTGAAATAATATTGAAAAGAAAAGAAAAACCAATTATAATGAAAGGGAAGTATGGGAAGAAGAGATATTATATTAAAACCCTATCTAGCAGATAATGTTAGATTTGCAGATTTAGTTAATGTGTCTGTTTTTCAAGGGCGACAGGTTATTTTACCGTCACAGTTGGAAGAACAGGACAGTGTCAGAGCAGTAGCATTGAAGGGAAAAAGGGACAAGAAAGTGTTGCAGCGCACGAGTGATGTGATTAAGAAGGTAGCACTGGGTACCCAGTTTGTGCTTGTAAGCCTCGAAAATCAGAATGATATCCATTATGCAATGCCAATGAGAAATTTTATCAGTGAAGCAGCGGATTATCAGAAGCAATATGACAATATCAGAAAACAACATGAGCAGAACAGGGATTTGCAGGGAAATGAGTATTTATCCGGGTTTTCCAGAAAAGATAAAATTATACCTGTTATTACGATAGTGTTATATTTTGGAGAAGAAGAGTGGGATGGCGCGAAAGATATGTATGGATTGATGGATATGCAGGGATATCCCAGAGAGATTCGTAAGCAACTGAAAAAGTTTGTGAATAATTATCATATCAATTTGATAGATGTCAGACATATGGAGAATCCGGATGTGTTCCAGACAGATTTAAAACAGGTCATCAACTTTATCAAGAGAGATGCAGATAAGCAGGAATTGCAGAGTTATCTGGCGGAACATCGTAAAGAATATGAAACCCTGACCAGTGAAACCTTTGATGTGCTTGAGCAATTAAGTAATTTTGATTTTCAAGGAATCAAAAAAGAAATAACAGAAAAAGGAGGAAACTATAATATGTGTAAAGCAATGGAAGAAATGATGGCGGATGCAAGAGAGGAAGGAAGACAGGAAATGTGTAAAGCAATGGAAGAAATGATAGCAGATGCAAGAGAAGAGGGAAGACAGGAAATATACAGAGAAATGGAAGAAATCATGACCTACGCCAAACAGTGCGGAAATCAGAATCTGTTGAATATGATAGCAGAAAAAATGAAGCTGGTTTCCGGGATGGAACCGTTCCATCGTCCAATCACTCAATAGTACATTAGTACAATAGACTAATAAACTAATAGCTTAATAGGCAGATAATATACCAGATAAAGAAAAGCGGTGCTTCTATGATGTTATAGAAATACCGCTTTTTAATATAATATTTGGTTATAATTGTCGTTGAGCTGCCTTTAGTGCTGAAATAATTGGCATAATCAGAAGACCACAGATAAAATTGCTGATGCCATGAACAAAATCAAAAGGCAGCCCGGCAATAATCCACGCTATCATACCTTTGAAATTCAGTCCAAAAAGTATTGCCTGAGCGGGAGCGTATAATGTTCCGTATAAAAACCCATGCGCAGAACATACAAGCATATAGGCAATAGGCTGTATTTTGGGTGGCATTGTTTGTGGAAGAAGCATGGTTGCACCCCATAAAACGGTCCAAAGGTATAAATAAGGAATCCACCAGGTAGAAAAACCACCGAACAAACCTGTCAATAGTACAAAAATGTAAATTGGATAAAGGGCTTTCTTACGATAGACGACCGTTAGGGCAATGGTAAAAACACCTATCAGATGTACATTCGGCAGAAATTCCATAATCATTTTAGAGGCATACATAAGAGCTCCGAACATACCAAAAATGGCGATTTCTTTCGTAGAAAGTTTCATTATTTTTCTACCTTAAAAGCATAGACAGAGCCTTCTGTAATTTCGGTGCTGTCAACCCCTGACATGGCATATTCGCCATCTACGTAAAATGCCCAGTAAGTGCCATCCGTATCATAATCAGCAGTAATACCGTTGACTTCTTTGACATACAGACCATAATCGCCTTCATCGCCGGAAATTAATCCAAGTTCTAACAATGCTTCACCAACGATTGTTTTGTCGGTATGAATTTCGAATTGAGTTTCGTTACCATCTTTGTCCACAACCGTAAAGGCAAACGATGTTTCTCCTTCTCCAAGAATGGTATCCTGGGAAGCTGAGGCATCGGTTGTTTCGATAACAGATTCTGGATTTTCGGCCTCCTGTTTTTGGCTGCATCCGTTTGTAAAAAGTGCTGTTGCCGCAATCAGCATGATACAAAGGAAGAGTGATAAATGTTTCTTGCATTTTGTCATTTTCATAAGTTATATCTCCTTTGGTATTTATAAATTCCTCAAAACCGGCACTCGCGGTTATGAATGAGGTGTGGAATGCTCAAGTATTTCGACTTCGTGCTTTCTCAATCAGCCTTCTCAGATTACTCCAATGACTTGTCCCGAAATTGCGGCTTCCGGTAAGATAGATACTATAAAAGTGCACGTTACGGCGACGGGCTCGTACAGGATTTTCACCTGTTTCCTTGAGCAGCGGCTACATTATAGCACATTTATGAATCATTGCAAATAAAAAGATGGGAGTCATAATATAGTTATAACAAAGTAAGACTGTGAAGACGTGAGATGCAACTGAAAAGATAGAAGGGGTTAAGTTGCAAAGTGGAACAAACATCATTACAATGGTTAGTATGATACACAGCGAGGCAGTTTAAGATACATGTCAGCGGACAAGGAGAGAGCAGAAAATGTTAGTTTATTTGATTCGACATGGGGAAACAGACCAGAATAAGCAGCGAAACTTGCAGGGACAGAGTGATTATGAATTAAACGCATATGGAAAAGAATTAGCAGAAAAAACAAAAGAAGCACTGCATGAGATTCCGTTTGACTATGTGTTTTCTTCTCCTTTATTGCGGGCGCTGGAGACAGCAAATATTATTAGAGGAAACAGGGACATTCCTCTGATACAAGACAAACGGATTCAGGAAATCAGTTTTGGGGAATACGAAGGCTTGTGTTGTGGCAGAAGGGGATATAATATACCGGACCCAGAGTTTTTGAATTTTTTTGATGCGCCGGAGAAATACCATACACCACCAAAAGGAGAGAGCTTGGAAGAAATCATTGCCAGAACGGGAGAATTTTGGAGGGAACTGGTCCATAATCCAGTATATCAGGAAAAAACTATTTTGCTCTCTACGCATGGCTGTGCTTTGAAGGCATTGCTTGCCAATATACGTCCGACGGATATCAAAGATTTCTGGGGCAAAGGAGTTCACAAAAATTGTGCAGTAACCATTGTGCAGGTGAAAGATGGTGTTGGTGAAGTTGTGCAGGAAGGAAAAATTTACTATTAGGAAGTGATTGGAATCGTAATCGTGACAACAGCACCTCCTTGTGGATGATTAGCAAAGGCAATAGTACCACCTAATTCTGTGACAAGCTGTTTTACAATAGCAAGTCCCATGCCAAAGTGTTCTTTGCTGGTACGATTATGGTCCCCGCGATAAAATGCAGTGTCCGCATAACGGAGCGCTTCAGCATGGAAGCCACAGCCTTCATCGATGAGGGAAACTGACAGGGTTTCTGCGACAACGGAAGCCAGTAAGGTGATGCAACCACAGACTGGAGAATATTGTACTGCATTGTCCAGCAAATTATATAGAATACGTTTCATGGAATCCTCTGGTAAAAGAAGATTTTCTGGAAGCTGCTTCTCAAGACAAAGGTTCTGCGCAGTTTTTTCAATATGCTTTAGCAGGTAGGCGAAGGAACAGGAAACAGCGGCAGGTGCGATTGGCACCGTTGTCTGACAGGTTGTTGGCGCAGCATCTATTTTGGCAACCTCCAGCATCTGGGTTACATAGTGATGAATTTGTTCTGTATTTTCTAAAATAAAATGATTGTATTTTATTTGTTCTTCGGTAAGACAACTTTCTGATAAAAGTTCGGCATTTCCCTTGATGATAGTAAGAGGGGTCTTGATAGCATGAGCTAAAGCAGATAACTGGCTCTTTTTCTGGTGTTCCATCTGCCATTGTTCCTTCAGGGAATGGCGCAATTCTTCCCGCAGTAAAAGCAGAGAGTCTAGAACTTTATTCAATTCTGTGATATTTGTAGTTCTTGTTTCGAATTCCAGATTTTTTTGCGCGAATTTGTTCAGAAACATTCTGCAGGATAACCAATCCCCCAGACGGTTTCTATTGGTGCAATATTTTCAACTGCTAATTTTTTTTCTGATATTTTTGATATGCTCGGTGATGGCCGATACATCACTTTCGCCTTCGTATCCGAAAACATATTCATAGATTTGCTCTTTTGAAAAGACCTGCCCATGATTTTGGGCAAGCAATAAACTGATTTCATATTCACTTTTGGTAAAAGGAATGGTATGCGCGCCAATTTTGACTTCTTTTTTTGCCAGATAAAACCGGAGTTCTGATATGGAAAGACATTGGGATTTTTCCCGATTTTCACGCCGCAGATGGGCTTGTATCCGGGCACGCAGCTCGATGATGGAAAAGGGTTTCCGGATATAATCGTAACCGCCCAGAGCGAGTCCGAATGTCACATCCTCTTCCGAATTTTTGGCAGTCAGAAAGAGGATAGGGCAGTTTACCAGATTCCGTATGTTCTGACAAAATGTATAGCCATCCATTTCGGGCATCATGACATCTAATAGAATTAAATCATAGGACAGAAGCTGACTTTCCAGTTCTTTCGTAATTTTCTCTGCACAAGTTACTTGATGACCATCTTTTTGTAAAGCATTCTTTATCAGAGTGAGGACTGACCAGATGCTGCCTGAAATAACAGGAGAAAAAGAAAGGGCATGAAAATAGGAATGAGAACTGCGCATAACCCTTTCAGCCATTGCTTTTCCCGGCACCATTCTATTCCTTGTAAAACAAAGAGAAGAATAGAGAAGGAAGCCAGCATTTGATTTTGCGGGAAGAAACCGTCGCCTCGTACCAGTACAGAGCCGATGTTATAAAAGGAAAATTGAATCAGCCCCATTCCCACAGATAAGATATAAATCCGCAGAATATATTTGGTCCGGTTATGTGTGTTCATAAATCCTTCTATCAGGCAAAACAGGAACAGCGGCGCGGCAAGTCTTCCCGGATAAGAAAAGAAAAGCGGAATTTTTTCGGTAAAATCAAAAAAATACTGGATATGGTCGAGTACCATCAGGGTGGCTGCCAGATATTTTAATTGAAAGTTTGAAAATCCTTTTGTGTTGATTGGTTGCATAAAAAATCCTCCTGTAATTTGATGATAAGGTAAGTATAAAAACGAATTATAAGGATTTTCTAAGGAAGCAGCAGAAAAATGAGAACAGAAATAACAATTGGGAATTGAAAATGTCAGAAGTGAAAATATCATAGTTGCATTTGCCGCGATATATTGTATAATACAAAGGTTACGACATATGGTGAAAAAAGAAGAAGTTAGTCATTTGAGATGAGAAAGTTGTATGGGAGAAAGAAATGTTTGGTAAAGTGAAGCAGAAATTTATTGGTGACAGGGCATTTTACAAGATGGTATTAGCAGTTGCGGTACCAATTATGGTTCAGAATGGTATTACAAATTTTGTCAGCCTGTTGGATAATATCATGGTTGGACAAGTTGGAACAGAGCAGATGTCCGGTGTTGCCATTGTGAATCAGTTGTTATTTGTTTATTATCTGTGCGTTTTCGGTGGTCTTGCAGGAGCAGGTATTTTTACTGCCCAGTATTTTGGACAGAAGGATGATGAAGGAATTCGGCATACTTTTCGTTACAAATTCTGGATGGCACTTATTTTAACAGTGGGTGCGGTTTGTATTTTTCTGGCAGCAGGAGAGAACCTGATACAGATGTATCTGAATGGAGAAAGCGAAGGTGGCAATCTGGCAGCAGCATTAGCGTATGGACAAGAGTATCTTTTTGTAATGCTGTTTGGACTTCCGGCATTTATGTTTGTACAGATTTATGTCAGTACGCTCCGGGAATGCGGAGAAACGGTTGTGCCGATGAAAGCAGGAATTGCAGCAGTTTTTGTAAATCTGGTTCTTAATTATCTTCTAATTTATGGTAAATTTGGACTTCCGGAATTGGGAGTTGTAGGTGCAGCAATTGCAACGGTGGTTTCCCGTTATGTAGAGGCTGGTATAGTAATTCTATGGACACACAGACATACAGAGCAGAACAGTTATATTGTGGGCGTTTACAAGACCTTGAGGGTACCTGCATCTCTGGCAGGTAAGTATTTTATCAAGGGTGCACCATTGCTTGTTAACGAAACGCTCTGGTCTGCCGGCATGGCAATGCTGACCCAGTGTTATTCGGTCAGAGGACTGAGCGTGATTGCAGGACTTAATATTGCCAATACGATTAACAACGTATTTAATGTTGTGTTTATTGCAATGGGCGATGCAGTTGCCATTATTATTGGACAACTTCTGGGTGCAGGCAAGATGGAAGAAGCCAGAGATACGGATAATAAAATCATTGCTTTTTCGGTGACTAGTTGTATCGGAATAGCGGCACTGATGATTTTGGTAGCTCCCTTTTTCCCGCGCATTTATAATACCACGGATGAAGTAAGAACAATTGCGGTGCAGTTTATTGTAGCACAGGCAATTTTCATGCCTCAGGCAGCCTTTATGCATGCCACTTATTTTACACTTCGCTCTGGAGGAAAAACGATTGTTACCTTTTTGTTTGATAGTGTATTTGCTTGGTGTGTCAGCGTGCCGGTGGCATATTGCCTGAGCCGTTTTACAGGAATGCCGGTAATTGCCATTTTTGCGATGGTACAGATAGCAGACTGGATCAAATGTATCATTGGATTTATTTTGGTAAAAAAAGGTGTCTGGCTGCAGAATATTGTGGCACAATAAATTTTATGGGCGTATTGGTTATAAATACGCCCGTAAATCTTTGCACAGTTTTTCTTCGATGGACAAAAGTTTTGTACAAAGGTCTTTGGAAGATTTGTCGGCTGCCGGGTATTGATTCTTATATTTGTTTAGTGATTTTATCCCCATATTACAGCCATCAGTTATCAGGTCGGCAATGGTAGCATCGCTTTCGTCCATGCCCAGTTTCATATTGGTTTTCAGATAGGACATACTTTTTGCCATGATATTGGGTTCTTTTTCTTCACTATGATGTGCTATCAGTTCGGAATGAATT
>CAYVUF010000039.1:0-11995 GCA_964454605.1 uncultured Bacteroides sp. | reverse complement strand
AACAGATTTCACAAAAGCAAAAAGAAGATATAAGATTAAAAAAGTATTAGATGTAATAATTTATATGGTATTATATATATTTATTATTTCATGGAATATGTTTGATGAAAATAAAATATATATTTCAGCTCATTGCGTATTATTCATAAGCATATTTGCGTATATCTTAAGCATAACACTCATAATTAAATATAAAGTAAATCCAAAGAGTATTAGGCGAGCAAACATAAAGTATACGTTGATTTCAGTCATATCAGAGTGTTTGATAGCAATATCTTTAACGCATTATGGTTTATATCTTATGAATCCTAACTGGTACAAAATAGAAACAAGCCTTAATACTATATTTGAAGTAGTATTTGAATTTTTATATTTTACGTTTACTTTAATGACAACCAGTGGTGGAGAAACAATCGTCGCCGTAGGAATTGTACCAAGAATAGTTCAGATGGTACATGTGGGCGTGTTTATTTTATTTTTGTGCGATGCAATTAATGAATTAGTCAAAAGTAAAGCACAAAGTAATAAGGATGATTGACATGTGAAATTCAATAATATAATTATATGAATAGAATAATCAAATAATACACGTAATTGAGAGCCAATGAGCCGATAAGTAGAGAAAATCTGCTTGCCGGCTCTTTTTAGATTATAGAAAAGGGTAAATGAAAATATACAAAATGGTGTACTATTTTACATAGTCCGTATTGCTTTTTTACGTTTGATGGAAGATAATAAAAGAGGAAAATGCAATAAAAAGTTGTGCGAAAAGAATGAAGTAATTTGGTCTGCGGTTAAGGATGCAGCAACGAGAAGAAGAAAAGAGTGGATTAGATTTATAGAAGCGGCATTGAATGAATTGGAAAAAAATTGATAGAATGAAAATGAAACTTGTTGTTGATTAAAAAGTATAATTGATTTTGCAATTTTTGATTAAGAAAGGGATAAAAGAGGAAAAAAAAGGTATTAGTTCCATAAAAACTGTGATATACTGTATAATGTGAAAATTGAACAGAGAAGCATAAAGGCACGGCTTAATTGGCTGTGCCTTTTGTTATGCTTGTAAGAATGATTTTCTCACACTACTTACAGGTGGTTTGATAAGTATACAACAGGAAAGAAGGTGTTGCAGGATGGCAAAAATAACTGCTAAACAAGAAAGATTTGTTGAAGAATACCTTATTGACCTGAATGCGACACAGGCAGCTATCAGGGCAGGGTATTCTAAAAAGAATGCAGATAAGATAGGTTCAGAATTGCTAGGCAAAACTAGGGTTGCTGAATATATTGCCAAAAGAAAAGCAGATAGGGTTGCAAGGACAGAAATCACACAGGACATGGTTTTAAAGGAACTTGCGATTATAGCATTTTCAAAGGCAACTGATTATGCAAGTGTTATAGAGAAAGATGCAATGATTGAAGTAAACGGTGCTACGGTTCCATTAAAGGATGCAGATGGAAATACGATAAAATACAGAACCATTGAACCTGTTCTGACAGAAAATTTAACAGAAGAGCAGAAAAAGGCATTAGCAGTTGTTAAAAAGGGCAGAGATGGTTTTGAAGTGAAGCCATATGACAAGGTAAGAGCACTGGAACTGTTAGGCAAGCATCTGGGAATGTGGAATGATAAGGTGGAACTTGCGGCAGACATGGAATTGAATATCAATATTGATTATGGGGATGAGAACAAGTGAAAGAGGGATGGTTTTGAATATTTCGGTACAAATGAATGCTTGTTTTCGTGAAGTTGACCGTAGTCACAAGCGTTATATAGTCATGAAAGGCAGCGCAGGTTCTGGTAAATCAGTTGATACGGCACAGAATTACATATTGCGCTTAATGGCAGACAAAGGGCGAAATCTTGTGTGCATCCGCAAATCAGATATAACCAACCGTGATAGTACATTTGCAGAATTAGCAGGTGCAGTAAATCGTATGTTCGGAGATAAAGCAGATAAGTATTGGCAAACCAAGATGTCACCTTTGAAGCTAACTTACCGGGGGAATGGAAATCAGATAATCTTTCGAGGCATGAACGATGATAGGCAACGTGAGAAATTAAAATCCATTACATTTCAGAATGGAAAACTTACTGACGTATGGTGTGAGGAGGCAACAGAACTAACGCAGTCGGATATGGAGATTATAGACGACCGTTTGCGCGGTAACTTGCCACCAGAACTATTTTATCAAATTAGATTGACTTTCAATCCTGTAAACAAGAATCATTGGATAAAAAAAGTTTTTTTTGATATTCCAGATGAAAATGTGCATACACACCATAGTACATATCTGATGAATAGGTTCATAGATGATGCGTACCTGGCAAGAATGGAAAGAAGAAAGATTGTTGATCCGGAAGGCTATCAGATTTATGGTCTGGGTGAATGGGGAGAAATAGGCGGTCTTATTCTTCATAACTGGGAAATCAAAGATATATCAAGAAATTTGAATGATTATGATGATATTGCAATCGGTCAAGATTTCGGATTTAATCATGCTAACGCAATTCTATTGTTAGGTATTAAGGATGATAACATATACGTCATAGATGAAATTTACGAACACGAAAAGGATACATCGGAAATTATTCAGCAGGCAATTATAAAGGCTATCCCGACAAAGCAACAGATGTGGTGTGATTCGGCAGAGCCGGACAGAATAAAGATGTGGCAAAAGGCAGGATTTAGGGCAAGAGGTGTTGATAAAGGTGGTTCGGCAGGTTCTGTGAAAGCACAGATTGACTGGTTAAAACAAAGACACATATTTGTACACGGGCATTGTTTAAATACCATTAAAGAAATGCAGCAATGGAGGTGGAAGAAAGATGAACGCACAGGGGAATATATTGACGAGCCAGTTCCGGTGATGGATGATGCCATGGCAGCTCTACGTTATGGTGTAGAAGGATGGCGTAAGGTTAAGAAATGGCTTGTATAACACCGAAGAGAAAGTACAGAATCCAAATCCACATAAAGCAATATCAGTAGGAATATGGTGCAATTAGAAAGGTGGTCTAGCAGTGCTGACGATTGGAGAAATTAAGCAATTTATAAATGAAGATGCAGTGTCTAAAAAGAAAGCTCAGGCAAGAAAAGGACAGGCATATTATGAGGGCAACCACGATATAAAAAAATATTGTTTGTACTATTACAACGCAGACGGAGAACTGATTGAAGATAAAACTAGGAGCAATATTAAGATTTCACATTGTTTTTTTACAGAGTTGGTCGACCAAGGCGCGAGATATATTTTATCTGGTAAAGATGGAATCATCAAATCAAAGGTGCCAGAGTTACAGATGGAGCTTGATGCGTATTTTAACGAAAATGAAGATTTTCTCGCGGAATTATCCGAAGTGCTTACTGGATGTCAGGCAAAAGGCTTTGAATATATGTACGCGTGGAAAAGCGAAGATGGAAAACTCAGATTTGAGTGTGCAGACAGTATTGGTGTTGTAGAAGTAGAGGCAAGATTTGCTTCGGATGGCAAGGAACATATTATTTATCATTATATTGATAAAATTGACAAAGATGGTAAGGCCATCAAGAAAATTATTGTATGTGATAAGGAATTTAAGTATTTTTATACACAGACGGATGAAGGAAAGATTGAACCGGACTATTGTTTTGCAGGTATGCCATTGAAGCCGCACGCAACCTACAAAGTGGAAGGAGATGAGCAGACCTATTATGAAGAATTTGGGTTCATTCCATTTTTTCGTTTAGATAATAATAAAAAGCAGATGAGCAATCTGAAAACAATCAAAGAACTGATTGATGATTATGATTTGATGGCTTGTGGTTTGTCTAACAATCTTCAAGATGCCTCAGAATATCTTATTGTGGTGTCTGGTTTTCAAGGGGACAACCTTGAAGAGTTGATACAAAATACCAGAACAAAGAAGCATATAGGTGTCGAAGAAGGAGGGGGTGTTGAGTTTAAGACGGTTGATATTCCTTACGAAGCCAGAAAAATCAAATTGGAATTAGATGAAAAGAATATATATAAATTTGGCATGGGACTAAATACATCAGGTTTAAAAGATACCGCAGCGACCACAAATATCGCAATTAAAACAGCATATGCCCTATTAGATTTAAGATGTTCTAAATTAGAAATCAAATTAAAACAATTTCTGCGAAAAATCATCAAAGTTGTTTTGAATGAAATCAATGCTGCACACGGCAAGGATTATCAACAAAAGGATGTGTATTTCAGTTTCAAACATGAAGTGATGAGCAACGAACAGGAAAATGCGCAGATTGCATTAACAGAGGCGCAAGAGCAACAGACAAGGATTTCAACATTGTTGGATGCTGCCACTCAGCTAGACAATCAGACTTTACAGAAACTTATTTGTGATGCATTGGATTTAGACTGGGAAGAAATCAAAGGTAAACTACCCGATATGAATGAGGCAGCGAATGCAGTAAAAGATGCACAGGGTGCACTTAATAGTGCAATGTCAGAGGATGGCTCATTGATTGATGCGCTTGTATAATTATGACAAAACAATATTGTGCAGATAGTAATTTGGGGTCTAAAAGAAGGTGATAAATTGAAGAAGTATGAAAAAGAAGTTATGCAGGCGCAGCTAGACAACGAAAAAGAGGTATTAAAGAAACTTGAAAAGAACTATGAAGATGCGCTAGAAGACATCAATAACAGAATTGCCATTCTTCTGGGAAGGAAGGATGCAGACCGACAATATGTAGTATATCAAGTTGAGTTTCAACAGAGTTTAAAGAAACAGGTAGAAATGATACTGGAAAGGTTGCATAGCAATGAATTTGAAACGGTATCCGAGTATTTGATGAAGAGTTATGAAGAAGGTTTTTTTGGTACGATGTACTCGCTGCAGAAGCAGGGCATACCGTTAGTACTTCCTTTAAATCAAGAACAGATTGTGAATGCTATCCAGAACGAAACAAAATTGTCTGAAAATTTGTATACGACTATGGGACAAGACATCAAGGATTTACAGGAGAAGATTGCCGGAGAAATCAGCCGTGGGATATCTAGTGGACAGATGTACTCAGAGATTGCCCGGAATATTGCATTGTGTGCGAGGATTCCTCTAAATAATGCAATGCGTATCACCAGAACGGAAGCGCACAGACTCCAATGCCGGGCAGGGATGGATGCTTGTGAAAGGGCAAAGTCAAAAGGCGCAGATGTAGTTAAACAGTGGGATGCTACCCTTGATGGAAGGACAAGAAAATCACATAGGCGAATAGACGGAGAAATCAGAGAACTAAATGAAAAATTCTCAAATGGTCTTATGTATCCGGGTGACCCGGAAGGCAGTGCGGAAGAAGTTATCAATTGCCGTTGCGCATTACTTCAGCGTGCAAGGTGGGCATTGGATAACGATGATACAGAATTATCAATGAATCAATCAGCTGTTGCCGATAATGATGATGTAACGCAGTTTACGGTAATTAAAGCAAAGAATTTTGAAGATTTTAAGCAACAGTACAATCAAACAATCGAACAATCAGGCAAACTAAAATTAGTATTTCCGGATGATGTGTATAAGGTCAAAGGATTTACGGAAGAAGTGAAAAAAGAAGTTGACACAGCGCTAAAAAAATTAAATAATGAATACGATATCAGATTGCATTCCATTGTTGTTGAACCGGCTGCCGAGGGCGATATATTTATCACGGGATATCACAGGCAAATGGTTGACATGGTAATCAATGAAAATTCTGATTTTCATAGGATTATTAAAAATATAAACAGAAGATACAGTGACGGTTTTTATGCCGGAAAATCACTTGAAGATTATTTGGCACATGAAATGGCACATTGTATGCTGTATCAAGATTGTGCATCAGATGCTACATATTATGCAAAGTATAGACAGATAGAATCCTTATATGATAAATTGCAAGGAATATCGGGTTATGCAGATAGCAAGAAATCTGGTAACGAAGCATTGGCAGAAGCCTTTGTTAGAGTAAAAAATAATGAAGAAGTACCACCAATTGTAAAAACGTTGGTGAATGCTTACTTCGGAAAGTGGAAGAAATGAGCTTAAGTTTACCAAAATGTGATTTATGCAAACATTATCATGAAGAAAATACGGAAAAGTCGTGTTGTGATGCTTTTCCAGAAGGAATACCATTGGAAGCAATGATTGCTGATAAATTAGCAGAATGTCATAATGGCATCAAATATGAACACGAATAACAATTAGTTTATAAATGAATAGTGATATTTACGAAGCATCCGATCAGGGTGCTTTTTTGTATGAGGTAGATAAAAGTATGAAAATTTTAATAGCAGGATTTAGTGCAATTATGGCAGTTGGTTTGACAGCTGCCTTTTTTGCTATTGATAAATCAAAAAAATATATGAAAAATTTGTGTGAGTGAAAGGAGGAAGAAGGAATGAAAAAGAAAACGTTACAGTGGGTAGAAGCAGCAGGAATCCGGGCAGTAAAAACTGTGTGCCAGACAGCCATAGCAACAATTGGGACAGCAGTTTTTTTAGATGATGTAAATTGGGTTGCTGTTGTTTCAGCAGCTCTTCTTGCAGGAATGCTGTCATTGCTTACAAGTGTTGCAGGATTGCCGGAAGTAGCAGAAAAGGCAGAAGAGTAGCAGAGCGTAGAATCTAAAACAAAATGAAAGCAGGAAAAAGATATGGATTTTTTAAAAAGAATCTTAGGTGAGGAACTTTTCAACCAAATGGTGGAAAAAATCAATGCCCATAATAGTGATGAAACAAACAAAGACAATCAGATTAAGATTGGAAACCTTGGAAATGGTGACTATGTTGAAAAGAACAGATACGATAATCTTCAGGCAAAGGTTACTGATGCTGAAAAACTTCTTGCAGAATCTAAGGCGCGAGAAATGGAACTGAAAGTGAAATATGCGTTTGATGTAGCAATGCTTGCCGAAGGTGTCAAAAAGGAAAATGCCGAATTGCTTGCGATTGCATTGGAGAGAAAGTTGAAAGAACAGGGAGAAACCTTAGAACTTGACGATAACGGTAACATTAAGGGATGGAATGATAAGGTATCTGCTTTAAAGACACAATTTCCGACCATGTTTGAGTCAGAAAAAGGTGGTAAAAAAATTTTTGATGAAGACCATCTTCCAGATGATATAAGTGACAGAAAAACGGAGCCAAAGAATCTGGCAGAAGCATTAAGAGAAGAATTTGAACATTCTGCAGAATAAGAAAGGTAAGGGTGATAGATTATGGCAATTATGACATTAGATGAAATGAAAAAAGGTATATCTGACAAGATATTTGATAAGATTGTGGATATTTTTCTAAGAGAGTCAGATGTCTTGCAGATGCTTCCATTTGATGATTGCGTATCTGCAAATGGCGGTGGTTCTACAATGAAGTATAAGTATATGAGAAAGGTATTACCTGCAACAGCACAGTTTCGTAAACTGAATGGTACTTACACACCTTCTATGGCAACAAAACAGGAATACGAAGCGGCACTTGCTATTATGGGCGGAGAGGTGCAGATGGATCGTGTTTTGAATCAGGTTGCAGGAAAGTACGACAATCTCGCATATCAGATTGAGGAACATATCAAAGCGGTTGTTTCATTGTTTCATTACACATTAATCAATGGTGATGCGACAGCGACAGCAGCAACAAATGCGCCAGAATTTGAAGGCTTAGATTCTATGCTTGCAGGAACTACAACAGAGTTTGGAGCGGATAAATCAATTGACTTGTCCAATATCAGTAGTTTGAAAAACAATGCGGATGAATTTTACGAGGCTTTGACTTTATTGATTAAATCCACAAATGCAGATGCGCTTTTGTTAAATACTGACATGGTTACAAAGATTCAGACTGTTGCACGTATCTTGGGGTACAAGACAGAAACAGAAGAGGCTTTTGGTAAAAGAGTTACTACTATTGATGGTGTACGTTTCATGGATTTAGGAAATCATTATACGGTTTCTGGTTCTGTGGCAACACCGAATGCAGTGGTAAAGAAAGGCATTACGAGAACTGTTGGCGCTTCTGAAACAAAGGGACTGACGGATATTTATGCGGTTAAATTTGATGCAAACGACGGTTTTCATGGAATTAGTCTGACAGGCAGTGCTGTAATTAACAAGTATTTACCGGATTTCAGTAAGCCGGGTGTTATAAAACAGGCAGAAGTAGAAATGATTGCGGCAACAGTATTAAAGAATACACAGCATGCCGGAGTACTCAGAAATATTAAGATTGCTTAATTAACAGTCTATTAACAAGGGATGGGTAAATCCATCCCATTATTCGTGAAAGGAATGGTGAAATTATGGCACAGGTAACAAATCAGAAAGATGAAATCGAAAAGACTGGGAAAAAAGAAAATGTAAAGGAATGGGTTGTTAAAGTAAAGAACAATCCGAATTTTGTAGGGACTGGTGCAGGCGGTATTCAGTTTGCTAGTGGTGAAGCGAAGGTGACTTCTGAAAGAATGGTGAATTGGTTTCGCGAACATCCGGGATATGAAGTGTCGGAATAATGAAAGGGGGATTTCCCTATGATTATTTCACTTAAAGATGTAAAGAAATATATTAACACAACAGAGGCAGACGAAGTAATTGAAGAGAGAATTTGTGCATTGGAACGAATGATTCGGAAATATACTAACAACAACTTCCAAAGGCGAGGTATCCGGGTGGACTGCCCGGTTATAGCTCAAAAATTATTCGCCGTACACCCATACTTAGATGTGGGTGATACTGTGGAAATATCGCAGTCTATTTTCAATGATGGTGTATATAGCATTGTGGAAAAAGATGAGGAGTATATCACGCTTCATAAAAAACTAATGGATGAGAACTCGGTGATTGTTACTAAAGTGGAATACCCGGAAGATGTGCGGATGGGAGTTGTAAATTTGCTGAAATGGGATTTGGAAAACCGTGAAAAGGTTGGAGTGCAGTCAGAAACAATTTCAAGGCATTCTGTAACCTATTTTAATATGGATGGGGATAATTCCACGATGGGATTTCCAAAATCATTGTTAGGATTCTTGAAGCCTTACAAAAAGGCTAGATTTTAGAGGAGTTTATATGATTGGTGGTAATACAAAAGCAATATTACAAATGAAATCCGAAGTAGCAAAGAATGAGATAGGGCAGAATGTTACGCGTTGGCAAGATGTTCATGTTTTAACGGGATGGTTGGATTTAGTAGATGGTGATAGTAAATTTGCAACATCTAACACCAAAATGCAAGAATCAACACATATTTTTATTGCCGACTATATGCGTTTAGATGCGGCTCTTAAGGCAGAAAACAGCAGGGCTATTATTGATGGCGCAAGATACGGGGTGCAGGTGATAGACGACCCGATGGGACTGCATAAGCAGATTGAAATTTACCTGCGCTATACTGGAGGACAATGATATGGCGGTAGAATTTATTGATAATAGTATAAAAGTTAAAGCCGCTTTGAAGGCATCTGCGATTGCGTTTTTGTATGAGGCGGCAGGAGAACTGGAAGCGCAGACAAAACGGAATCAAACAAGGGTAGATACATCGGCAACCAAAAATGGATGGACACATGTGGTAAATGAAGCCAAAGGTGTAGCAACCGTAGGAAATCCTCTTGAAAATGCTATTTGGGAAGAGTTTGGCACTGGCGAATACGCACTGAGCGGCAAGGGAAGGAAAGGCGGTTGGTTTTACAAGGATTCTAAAGGAAACGGTCATTTCACGTATGGAAAAAAACCATTAAGAGCGTTGAACAAGGCTTTTACCGCATTAAAGCCGAAGTTAATAGCCAGAGCAGAAAAAATATTGCAGGAAAGGATGGGCGAGTGAGTAAGGAAGCATTAAAAATGATATCTGATGCCATGTCAGAAATGGGGTTAAGTTATGAGTTTATGGAATGGACTTCCGAGCCGGTCTATCCCTATTTCACGGGCGAGTATCAGGAAATAGAAGCAAGTGGTGAAGATGGGCAACAAGAAACGGCTTTTCTTCTAAATGGTTTTGCAAGGGAAAGTGGAGAAGGTAAGACAGCCTATTTAGAACTGGAAGAGGCGAAAGAAACCATAAAAGCATATTTTCCTGCCATAGGTGGGAAAAAGGCTATTACTGATAAAGGGTCGGTAATAGCCATTTTTTATGCAAAAGGTTTGGTTGTGCCAACAGGTAATGACGAACTAAAAAGGTTACAGATTGATTTAATGATAAAGGAATGGAGAGTGAATTGATATGAGAAAATCAGGTATTAACAGCCAGACACCAAATGATTTTATTCTCGGAGCGGGTGTGGTGTTTAAAAATTTTAAATATTTATACAGTAAAGCAACAGAATCTACCCCAGGCGCATTAGAGGTTGTAGACAATGATACGGCTGAAACAGATTCAACGATTCAGATCAAGAAATTAAATCCAGGAGTTTCTTTTATTGGACTAGCATCCGAGTACAAAACACCAGCTGTTGGTGATTACGTGACCGGTGCATGGACTGACGGAGAAGAAAATGTACTTGGTGCTACAAATGGTGGTAATAAGTTGTCTATTGTGCCAGAAATTACGCAGATTGAGGTAGATGGTGCAACAGTAGATATCAAAGGATTAAGCCAGAAAACCGGAGAATTAGCAACTCTGAATGTGAATCTGGCGCAGCATACAGTAGAGTCTATTAAGAGAGCTATTGTGGGAAAAGAAACGAATAGCCTTATTAAAGGATATACGCAGATTCAGACAAAGAGTTTGATTGAGTTGTCGGATTATCTGGATAATATTGCTTATGTAGGGACTATGACAGATGATACAGAAATTATTGCAATTATGGAAAATGCAATTTGCACATCGGGTCTTGAATGGGAAGGAAAGAACAAAGAAACTTCGGTTGTTTCAACTACATTTAAAGCAACGGCAGATTTTAAAAGTGGTGTCTATGATACACTTCCAGTTTATATTTTTTATCCGGATAAAGCGAATTAAGGAGAGGGTACAGTATGAGTGAAAAGGAAATCGAAAAAGTAGTAGAAGAAGCAAAGGAAGAAGTAATAGACAGACCTTATGCGTTAAGAAAATTTAAGGATTCAGAATTATTTTTGATGCTTCAAATTTTAAAAAAATTGGGTATTAAGGACTGTAAAGAAGAATTTTTTCAAGTGGCTTCTGGGGAAAAATCATTTAAGCAAATAGGTACGCAGGCGGTTTTCGCTATTGTTGATATTTTAGTGACTAACCTTGAAAAGGTAGAAGACGAACTTTATTCCTTGTATTCGGATATGTCCGGAATACCGGTTGACGAAATGAAAGATATGGAATTTGGAACTTTGCCATTGATGATTATTGATTCATTCAGCGAGGTGAAAAATACCTCTTTTTTCAAGGTGCTTTCCAAATTGCTTTAATGGGAGAAATTGAGTTCATGGATTTGCTGTACGCAAGGTACAGTAATCCAATGGAACTGATGGGTATTTACATCAACAGCGGGCAATTTGGAGAATTTGTGTCTGAGATTATAGCATTGGATAACAAACGAAAAAGAGAAGAAGCGCGGAAAGAGGAAGATAATAAATTATGGACTGCATATCTCTTTAGTATGTCTGACAAATCATTTTATGAATGGAAAAAGGAGTTACGTGGGCAGCAAGAGAAAGAAACGGTTACTTATTCCATGACAGATATACAGGTGGAAAACGCTAAGAATAATGCAAGAGGTATATTGAAAAGAATTAGTCCTGCGTAGCAGGTTTTCAGGGAAAGAAAAGGAGAGCTATATGGAACTTTTTAAATTGCTTGGAACTATTTCGATTTCCAATACAGCAGCTATTGAAGCTATTGATAAAGTTACAAGCAAAGCGGAATCTGTTTGTAGTACTCTTTCAGGAAAATTTACATCGTTCGGAGAGGGAATTACCACAGTTGGTAAAAAAATGTCCCTTGGATTGACAACCCCGATTGCGCTTATTGCAACAAAAGCCATTGATGCGGCTTCCAGTTTTGAATATGCGATGTCGGAAGTATCAGCGATTTCTGG
>CAYVUF010000038.1:0-12184 GCA_964454605.1 uncultured Bacteroides sp. | reverse complement strand
CTTCTACATTTCCCAAATCTCTGCGGAAACGGTCTTTATCCAGTTTTTCATTGGTATGTACATCCCACAATCTGCAAGTATCAGGGCTTGTTTCATCCGCTAAAATAATTTCTCCATGATAACGTCCAAATTCAATCTTGAAGTCAATCAGTTTAATATCTGCCTGCAGGAAGTAGTCTTTCAGTACTTCATTTACTTTGAAAGCATATTTCTTAATGGTTTCAATCTCTTCCCATGTAGCAAGATTCAGTGCTACTGCAAAATAGCTGTTGATAAGCGGGTCACCTAATTCATCATTTTTATAGCTGAATTCAATGGTAGGCTCTGCAAACGGTGTTCCTTCCGGCACACCTAATCTTTTGGAAAAGCTTCCCGCTGCCACGTTACGGATAATCACTTCAAGCGGTACGATTTCTACTCTCTTTACCGCTGTTTCTCTATCACTTAACTCTTCAACGAAATGCGTTGGAACACCTTCCTTTTCCAGAAGTTTGAACACATGATTTGTCATGCGGTTATTGATAACGCCTTTACCAACAATAGTACCTTTTTTCTCTCCGTTAAATGCTGTTGCATCATCCTTGTAATCCACGATTAAAACATCCGGATTTTCAGTTGTAAATACTTTTTTGGCTTTGCCTTCATAAAGCTGTTCCAATTTTTTCATTGTAGTTACCTTACCTTTCCTCATGGTTTTCCTAAAATCAAAATCGTATTCATAAAAATACGGTTTTATTCTACACACTTTTCTCGTACTTTTCAACTGTTTCTAAAATTTCTCTTGCATATTGCGGATAACGGTTCACAAGTTCCTTAATTTCTTTCTGGGAGCCTCCTGCTACGACTTCCTTGTTATAGTCCATTCTTCTACGCAGTGACTGTCTTCGGATAATCAGATTATGGCGAATCTCAACCATCTCCTTATGCTCTAAAATTGCCTCTGTCTGATGCAGCCAGATTGCCGGGTCACTAATCTGGTAACATTTCAGAATCCGGATAAGTTCCTGCTGATTATAATCCAGTTCCAGTTCCGCACGACGGAATTTCTCCCGTTCCTCTTTTTCTTCGTGATAATTCTTCCACAACTTCTCCAGTTCTTCCGCACTGGAAACATTATATTTCAGATACAGATAATCCAGCAGATTGGTATTGTTCACATAACGGATTTTCACCTTATTTTTGAGAAGAATAATTTTATTGATGCCGAGTTCCACCCGTTTCAGTTCTCTTTTTGCCTCCGAATGCTTCACATAAACAATCGTCAGCACAATCGCCGCTACCCCCGCTGTAATCAGATAACCTGCTTCGGTATCCATTTCCAGCACAAACTGCAAAAGCAGAAGCAGCACAATACATAAACCAAGTGCTGTAATAGAAATCACTGCCATACCTTTGGTATCTGCAATTGCTCCCATCAGTTCACTCTTACGGAACAGATAGGCATGCTTCTCTCCTTCCAGTCTGCTTAAATCCTTTTTAATCAGTTCCTGATAATCTTCTGCTTTCCGCAGCTTCTCACAGCCTTCTTCCACTTCACCTAACATTCGTTCCATCTGATGAAAACGTTCATCGCTCATTCTTCGTTTCCGGTAAGCATAATCGTCACGACTGCTCTGCAAAAGTTCTACCTTCTTGGCACAAGCCTTCAGCTCCTCTGCTTCTTCCTCCGGCAGTGCTTCGATTTCTTCCATGTCCTTCAGATAAGCGGTAACCATATTGTACTCAAAGGTCAGATTTTCCAGTTCCTTGGAAGCATCCGCTATCTTTTCCAGACAATTATGCACATATTCCTCGCGGATTTCCCGGTTTCCCAAATCCAGCGTTTCTTCTGCTTCCTCTGCATCGTCCCATTCTTCTTCCGCCTCATAATCCGGTTCTTCCATTGTTCTATTCCATCTGGAAAATAATTTTTTAAACCAATTCATATACTCTCCCTACCTTGATACACACTCTCTGTAAGCATCTTTCAAGGAATTCGTTATTTTTTCTATTTCTGTGTAATAAGGAACGGTATTGCCTGCTGTGGTACTTCCCTCTTCCTTACAGACCTGCAGCGTAAACAGCATTCTGTTTTCCTGGGTGGTATCAAACTGTCCCTTCGCCTGCTCTACCAGTCTTTCTACCTGTAAAGACATTTCATGATAGTTCGGATTCTGTGCAATAAAATCAATATATTCTTTGTCTGTACTGCACATACGCTTTGCCACCAGATACTCCTTCAGGCTCTCCGGACTGCCGCTTATCTGGTAAGCCGCAAGAAATTCCTCTGCCGCATAAGCAAACAGAAACATTTTTGCCTTTGCCACTCCCAGGTTATGTCTGACTCTGCCCCGCAGTTCGGTTTCTTCTTCCGGCATCTGCGCTAACATTGCTTCATACTGCTCTGCTGCTATGACATATTTCTGATTCTGCAGCATATAATCCGCCTTTGCCTTCTGCTTCTCATAAGGACTAAGTCCTGCATTGTTTTTGATAATGTTCTCTATCCGTACAATATCCTCTGCCGGATACAAACCAACATATTCTAAAATGGTTCCCACATAAGCTCCGGGAGAACCTTTCTGATTTACCAGTGCATACAATGCATGTGCAAGCTGAGGCAGCCCGCACTGTTCATCCAGCCACCGCGCCAGCTTCTCGTTTACAATTTCCATATCCAGCAGTTCTGCATTTTCAACCAGACAGTAGCATAATTCCTCTGCTGAATATAAGTTTACATAAGTTTTATCAAAAAAATATGGAGTTTCTGCATAAGTTCCAGTTCCCAGTATGATATTGCCCATGCTTCTGCCATGCCTTTCTACATTACCTCGAATTGTTTTGTCCAGACCTTCTGGGTTGCCGGAAACAATTCTCCAAATCCTAAATCGGTTATCGTTGCTTCTGCACATTCTGCAGAAATCATTCTCATTTCCATTTTGTATCTGCTGAATGCACCTTTCCGCACTGGCGCATCTTCTAATACAATGTCCCTTTTCAGCACACTCTGTCCCGTCAAAGGAGTCAGCACCAGAGAAAAGGTATTTTCTTCACCGGCTAAAATAAATTCACATTCCTTATGCACTTCAAACCAATTGTCGCCTGCATCCAGAAGTGCAAAATAGGAATCCTTACCTCTTCGCTTCACCTCCATACCGATATTGGTTTTCAGCTTGTCCGCCCCTAAAAAAATGTGGGTTGTGCCGGCTTCACTGGGTTCTATTTTTTCCAAGATGCCATAACAGGCACCCTTACTGAATAAATTATTGCCCTGAAAAACCCTCCGGTTACGACACAAAAAATGGAGGGAATTTTCAGCCCATCCATCCCGGAATCCATCTCCCAGAAGATAGGCTGACGACACAATCCGGTCCGCACACTGCCGCTGTAAAATATCCAAAAAACGTTCATCCGCAAGCCGGTAACTATCCTGCTTAATGGTTTCTTCTTCCTGCTCTCCCGGCAGAACCATTGTATTGTAAGTCTGTTCTTCAATCAGTACGACAATCGGTGTGGTCTTCTTGTTGGCTTCCAGCCGGTATGTTTTGAGTCGTTTTCCATTATGTTCACAGGCAAGCACCTGATAATTCCATAACTCTTCCGGCTGATGCAGGATAAAATTATAGAAACTCTCCGTATGACTCTGAAAGTAAATTCTCTGGGTTTTCAAATTCAGATTCACTGCTGCCTTCGCCAAAACTTCCACCATACGGTCATCCAGACTGTCTACGGTGAACATCAGTGCACCAATATTTTCTATCGGCGTAATAAAACTCATCAGAGTCAGACTCCTTTTCAGAAACAGGGTAAGCAGGGCAATGGGATCATATTCTTCTTCCTCAATGGAAAGCATCTCACCCTTTCTCGCCGCTTCTACCAGATTCGTAACTAAGGTATCTTCCTCCCCGCAGTTTTTCAAGGCATCTTTCCCATAAAACCACTGATTTACTCCTTTTCGTTTACATAACACAGTAGGAATGTTATACTGCTTCGTACCCACAACCGTAGCAACACTTTCTACTGCTTCTTCTCCGAAAAGGCAGTAACTAATCTGGGAAAAATCATCCCCCAAATCATACCCTGCCAGTACACTGCCTTTATGCAATTTTTCTTCTTCCTTACGTTCAAAGAACATAACCGCTTCCTCACTTACCGCATGGTAAACAGTTTATCCACCATAAAATCTTTTTTGTAATATTCTTCTAACAGACGGTCTACGGTATCATAGTCCTGCAATGTTTTGCCAATCATAATATCGTTCAGCATACCGAAACGACTTTCCGCCGCATTGTTTCCGGTGTCGTTCCGGCTAATGGTACCGCTTTCTGTCAGTTGTTCCTTGCCATCCTCTTCTTCGGTAATATAATATTGCAGTTTTTCGCCGAAAAATAAAATAAATTCCTTCACGCAGATTCCTGCAAACACATCCCGCATTTCTTCGGTGCAATACTTCTGCTCACCGTCGTCTTCTTTCTGAATCAGAAAATGAATCACTGCCTTATGCCCCGGTTTCGCCCTGTATTCCAGAATGGATTTATCCAGGAAGGATTCCAGCCCCGGCAGGTACCCCTGAAAGGCTTTAAACATAGGCAGAACTATCTTTCGCCGAAGCATTTCCTGCAAAAATACCTGAATCACTTCCTGCATGTTTTCCGTAATTTCTGTCTGGTTCTCTGCATAATATTTCAGATATGCCAGTTGGCACACAAGGGGAAGTGCGATTTTATCCAGATACATCTGCCTTACGGTCTGAATGAAAAATTCTTCTGTTATTTTTTCTTTTATCACATAATCATAACAGTTCTGCGCTAAAAATGCTGTTATTAATTTTTCTTTGCCGCCTTCTTTCACATAGGAACGGAAAACCTCTGTCTTTTCCCCAATGTATGCACCAGTGTACAGCATCTGCAGAAGAATCCTTTCACTCAGTTCATAGGTATCTACCCCAAAGTCATTGGCAGTTTTCCACACATCCCGCATTTCTTTGATACTGCCATCAGAATACTTCACCAGATACTGCAGTACCTGTTCATCATACTTGCCTTTTTTCAAAACATAACGCAGGATTCCTAACATCCTGTCATCCTCTTCAAAAGTCTTCTGCTCCAACAGACGACTGCACAGCTTCACAAGTACTTTGGCATCTATGGCATAAGGATTTCCAACACAAATCCATCCATACGCCTCCTCATACATCCCCCGCTGCACCATAATGCGTATCACATCTTTCCTATCGTCCAGCGCAATCTTATCCGGCTCTAACGTCAGCAGATATTCATCCAGTTCACGCATCCTGTCTTTTTCATAATAAAACTGTACTAGCTTAATCCGTATCTCCTTACGGTATGTTTCAACAAGCACCTCGGAATCTGCAAGGCTTCTGAATCTTGCCACATTTTCCGGCTGTATCATCACGAAACTTTTATGGTCAAAACAGGTAAATATATTATAACCGGTATGCTCCGGCAGAAAAGGTGCTGCCATCCTTGCCAGTTTTCCTGTGGTAATCATTTTCTCCTTCTGATAGGTTATACTGGTCGAATACCGGTTGTGTTCATAATCCTCCAGTAGTATCTTACAGTCTGCATCATAAATCGGAACCTGTGCTTTTCCACCGTTCACCGGATACACCTGTTCGGTCAGACAATACGGATACAGCAGAACAATCTGGCTGATTCGCGTACTCTCCACTGTAATTTCATGGGTAAAAAGAATCCGCATCAAGGCTTCCGCATTCTCTTCCCCTACCATAGGATGCTTTATCACATTCCGGTACAGATAGGCAAGGTCTTTGTTGATTCTGCCGCGCTTCAACTGCTCTGCCACGAAATGTTCCATTGCCGGAAGATAGTTTCCATAAATTTCAGGAAACTCTTCCTGATGTTTATAAACATAAGCATAAATATATGCTGTAATCTCATAACTCAAATCACTCTGATATGAAAAATACATGAGAATTATTTTGGGCAGCACTGCCTTATCATCCAAAGGAGCTGACATCATATAATACTCATACAGTCTGGTAATTCTTAAATTCTGCTCCACGCCTGCCTGATACCATACAAAATACTGGCTGCCATACTTATTGCCCTTGATTAGCGTAGCACAAATCCCCTGCAAAATATCATTCTGTGCTCTCTTCTCATAACATGCCGCCAGAATCCGGAACAATCGTTCCGAATACCCTTTCTGCTTCTGTGTCAGATAAAGAAGCTGCAGCAGAATTTCGTCCCGCATCAATTCATGCTTCACGGCATAATTCAATATCTGTAATTCAAATTCACCCAGTTTCAGCAACATTGCCGGATTCATACACAACAAATGCCACGCTTCGGCATAAATCATAGGACTGGTGCAATGGTACTGGAACAATTCTTCCAGCAATCCCCATTTTCTGGTTGGACTTTTCGTATATTCTTCTGACAAAAACAGAAGCAGCCATGCAATCCGCCAGTTTCCCCGGTTTCTTTCATAAATTCCTTCCATTTCTCTGGTAACATCATCCACATAGCTGTCCTCTGTGCTGCATAAGGTTGTCAGATACAGATAATAACACCAAAGCTCTGGTTTTTCTCCCTGCAGCAGTCCCACCTGCTCCAGATTCTGCTCCAAAATCCATTTTGCCTCATGATATCGTTCTTCGGTAATCAGAAGCTGGGCATAAAACAATCTGGCTGCCAAATCCTTATCATCCATTTCCTGCAGACGGTCTACCAGTTTTCCAGTTTCTGTCATCCACGTTCTGGTACTGATTTTCTTTAACCGGAATGCCTGATAATACTCCATAAGCTGCATCAAAGTCCACTTCTTTTCTTTCCGCAGCCCAAGCATCCTTCTGCCCCCACGCTGATTCTTATGATTCACCACAGTAACTGGTATTCGGATTTCTTTCTCGCAGCTTGTCAGCCGGATACTGCCATAATTGTTTCCGGCATGCAGTTTATCATCTTCTATGTAGTAATACAATCGGTATAAATTTCCAAGAAAAGCATCTTCCGACACTTCTCCCTCACTTACTCTAAGGAAGTCCCCTTCTGCTTCTACCCGCAGAGAAGTATAACCCCAGCCATTTCGGTTAATCACAAGGGCATAACGGGAAGATGCAATGGGATCTTCCAATTTAATCTCTGTTTCCTCCGGGATAAACTCTACCGGCTTCTTCTTGTTGATTTCTAACAGAAACTCTTCCATATTGTGCTCATTGCCAGGGACTCTGGAAAGTCCCTTGTAGGCAGCATAATATTGTTTGTCATTGCCTTTGAAAACACCTTCAAAGGCTTCACTATAAAATAAATTTACTGCTTCTGCCCAATTGCTTTTGGCAAGGTTGGTGAAATGAAATAAATTCTTAATCGGTCCCAGACTGGATTCAATGACATCCGCCATTACCGCAACAGAAAAAGGGAGATAATATTCTCCCTGATTTGATACAATATGAAAAGCTCCTTTGATTTCTTCTCCCGCTTCTACTTCGGAAGTATCAATCTGATAAAATATCTCATCCTGACTTCCGCTGAAAGACTGGGTCATGCACTTCACTCGTAAATCTGAGGATACCACATATCCCTCTGTCACAACTCCTGGTGGTCCGTAAACAGTAAAGGAACCTTCTGTTTCACCGCCTGCCTTCACAGACACTTCAATACGCGGACAGGAAAAATCTAAAGAACCATTATCATATCTATAATTTCCATCTAATATCTCCTGAATGACCTGTTTCAATTTCCACACCACGCTTTGCTCTTATTTCCTTAAATTATACCATTCCTGGGGTACTCTGTGCAAGAGTATTAACCCGGTTCTGCAATCCTGCTGACTCCTACATAAACGTTGGAAATCTCATACCAGGTAGGATAATCTGTAATCCCATTTGCCGGCAATCCAAAAACTCTCTGGAATACCCGGACTGCTTCGGCTGTTCCCTGTCCATAGATGCCATCTACGGTTACCCGGGGAATCGCCGGATAATTCTGGGCAATACGGTTTAACTGCTGCTGCAGCTGTCTGACCTTGTCACCGGATGCTCCTACTGATAAGTTATAACCCGGAAAAGAAGAAGGCACACCAGAAATACTGACCGCTGTGTTGATATACATATCACTGCCATAATAATAGCGGATAATCTCAATGGCAGAATAGCCTTCATCTCCAAGATACTTAGTCCCCCACTGGCTTAACCCCTCACAGGTAACCCGCTGTCCATCGCAGTAAGAAGTAAAAATTGGCTGCCGCACACCAGGTCTTGACAAATAATTTGCAAAAATAGAATCCACCAGTCTGTCAATATTCTGGTACGTATTTCTGCCATAAATCCACTTCTGGTCATAAGCAGTGGAGGAGGTAATCGTAAAATTATACCCCTGATTCCGGTACCACTCGGTATATACCCTGTTTAAGGTAAAAGACATAATTGCCAGAATATTGGCATAAATAGAGCTTTCCGGCCAGGTTGCATAAATTTCAGAGGATGCCACATTTTTGATATAATCTTTGTAGCGTACATAATAATTCGGTGCACTGGAATCATTTGGTACACCGTCATGCACTATGACGTATTCCGGAATCACCACTCTGCTTAAAACAATTTCTCCGGTTTCATCCATCGGCTTAATCTCATCCTCCGGAATCTTAGGCGGATAAATGCCATATAACGTATGGTCGGGAATCACAATTGTTTCCTCTTCTTCCCTTTCTACTTCCACTGGTATCATACGGATATTCTGGGTTGCCAGCACATCCGGCAAAATCTCGACTCCAGTAACTACCACCGGCTCATATCCCGGTGCTTCTACGGTCACATTATATTCTGAATAAGGTCTGGGTGATTCCGGCACCTGACTATACTCAAACGGTGGCGCTGCAAGCTGTATTTCCTGTGCCTGCCCCGAAATATCAGTTTCTAACTGTTCCACTGTGGTTTCTGGTGTTCCGGTATAGGCAATGGAAATGACAGCATCCTTAATTGGTATCAATCCGATATTCGAAGTCACATTGATTTGCAGACCGCCTGTCTGTTCCCCTGTGGGCATTTCTTCATTCTGCGCACTCCGCAATATTTTTTCGCTCATATAAATACCTGCATACAATAACCTTCTTTCTAATCATTGTATGCAGGTACTTTCTACTTGTCACAAACTATTTTTCTTCTATTACTTTTATCATTTCTTCCTGCATTCTTCCAGGATATTCTTCTGTATGCTGCGATATGCTGCAAACCTTTATTGCACCACACCATCACCGCCGCGTGTCCACATAATGCCCTGACCTATCATCTGGTCAATATCCATACCGATAATTTCAGAAGCTCTGGCTTTTGCTGCCGCTTCATTGGCTGTGCCAAGATTCTGATAAATATAATAAGCTGGTTTCTTATTACCATTTAAATCATATAATCCTAGTGCCAGATTGCTTTCCATCTCATGCGCATCATCTGTCTGACGGAATAACAGGAAACCATCTACGTCTGGAAGAGAGGCTGCTTTCAGATAGCCATAAGCAACTGAGGCTTCCTGGGCTTCATCCCCGAAACTTGATGTGTAACCAATTTCTGCTAAAGAAATACTTCTTACTTCTCCTGATGGACTTAAGAAAGAAGGCTGGTGCATATAATCAATCAGAATATCAATATTCTGCATCGTAATATACGGTGTTGTAATGCTGTTCTTCACCCATACTGCCGGTCCGTTCCACGCATATGGGTCATACAATGGAGAGTTATAAGGATGATAAGAAAGTCCCCAGTCGATATTTCCCTCTCTGTTCATATAATAATTAAACTGGTCTAAATAATCTTTGGCAAGAAAACTTCCCGGATTGGATTTCCGGTTCCATTCCTGGTCTATGGAATTGTAAATACGTACATTGGCATTCATACCCTTCATTTCATTGTAAATGATACGGAAGGCTTTCACATAAATATTGACGTTAAAATCCAGTGAAGTGGAATTGGTATACCACCAGGATGTTCTGGCGTTCACTTCGTTTCCAAGAATCCAGTTATCCACCTGTCCATGATTCATCTTACCGGAATAACGCTGTCCCAGAAAAGCACCAATTGCTTTCAAGTGATTGGTACCGGAAGCATCTGCTACATTCAATGCGTAACCCGGACATTCTGCCCCGACTGCTGCGGGATGAATCAAATCCTGTGAGTGCTTTCCTTCCCCACGATTCAGCAGTACCATGGTAACCTGCATACCGTAAGCATTAAAGCTGCGAATCATGGAATCATATTTTCCAACCATGTTGCTGTCAAAATAATAAGTCTGACCGTTATAATCAAATGGAATCGCACCTGCCACAGATGCATCCGAACAGATATCATCCACATACAGATTATAAACCACCTGCTGTACTCCAAGTGCCTGCAGTTCTCCATTGGAGCATTTGGTAAGGTCCGGCAAAATGCCTTTGATTCCTGCTGGTCTGCGCGCTGAAGTATAAGCAGCGATTGCCTCAGGATTGGTAATATAATGCTCATCACTAACCTGCACCATCTGTCCGTTCTGTTTCACTGCAACCAGAAATTTTCTGCTCAGATTAGAGTCTGCAGTATTGTATTGAAGCGCGAAACTGGCGGTTGTTGATTTTCCAGCCTCTACTGTCGCTACCACTTTACCAGTTGGTCCATCCTGATAGACCTCATCTGCATAAATATAATATTTTCCATCATCACTTGCAGGAACACTGCCGGCACTAATCTGGCAATGTACCTCAGACCCGGAAATCAGACAGGAGCTAATCGAAACCGGTCGTCCCGCCGCCTCCGCCTGTATCACATGATTCTGGGGTAAAACTGCAGCCCCTGCTGCTGTAATTATCGTAGCTGCCGCTGTCATCATTGCAATAACTGTTTTTCTAATCGTATACATTTCAATCTCCATTTCCAAGCGTTTTATCGCAAAGAGGCGAAAAGAACTTCTTACTAACCCTTTCCTTCCTGCCATCAGAGCTCTGTGTAAGTACTATTATCATAGCACACTTCCTTTTTAAAAGAAATACCCGCATATAATAACTTTTCATTTCATTATTATATGCAGGTATTTTTATTTTTCATGCTTTGTTATTTGGTTAATAACATCATAATATCATTGCTTCTTGCAACAAACTTCGTCATGGCTTCTGGTTCCAGCGGTGCCTGCTGCAGCAGTGCAAGGTCATACAACTGTTCGCAAATCATGGTAACGTTCTCACCCTCTTTGTTTTCCAGTACGTACTGAACCAATGGATGGTTTGCATTCAGAACCAGGGTTTCGCCTTCTTTTCCAAGCATACCCATATCCATGCCCATACCCTGCATAGAATACATTTTCATCATATCCTGCATTCTTCTGCTTTCCTCTGACAGGGTAATCATAGAAGAAATCTTTTTATTTTTCAATTTCTCAACTTTTACGTTGATAGCATCCTTTTTCAGTGCCTTCTTCATAATCTCTGCAATTGCTTCTGCCTGTTCTTCCATTTCTTTCTCTGCTTTTTTGGAAGTTTTGGTTTTAAAAGTATCGGTCAGGTCTGCATCGATTCTCTGGAATTTGACACCTTCATTTTTAGCTTCCAACTGGGAAATAAATGGCTGGTCAATATTATGTGTCAGAATAACCGCATCCATCTTGGCTGCTTTAAACATATTAACATACTGGCTCTGCTGTTTTTCATCCGTTACGTAGTAGATAACCTTCTCTTTCTTTTCGTCTTCCGAAGTTTCTGACTCTTCCCCATTTACGGTATCGCCATTTTCATCTACTACCTCAGCTTCCACTTTTTCGCCATTTTCATCGGTTGCTGTTTCTTCTTTTTCATCCGGGTCAACCTTATTCACTTCCAGACATTCCGGAAGTGTCATATAATTGCCATCCAGATTCTTGAAGAGGATATAATCCGTCATCTTCTCACAGAATTTGTCATCTTTCAGACAGCCGAATTTGATAAATGGGCTGATATCATCCCAGTATTTCTCATATTCTTCTTTCTCAGTCTTACACATACCAGAAAGTTTATCTGCCACTTTCTTCGTAATATATTCATTGATTTTCTTTACAAATCCATCGTTCTGAAGTGCGCTTCTGGACACATTAAGCGGTAAATCCGGACAATCAATCACACCTTTTAACAGAAGCAGGAATTCCGGTATTACTTCCTTAATGTTGTCTGCAATAAATACCTGATTATTATATAATTTAATGGTTCCCTCAATGGATTCATATTC
>CAYVUF010000037.1:0-12469 GCA_964454605.1 uncultured Bacteroides sp. | reverse complement strand
GAATTTTACAAAAAGCCCTCACAGCCTTGTGTTTTGGGGGTTTTCTTTATGCCTGCTTTTTTGTGAATTTTCTTAAATTGTGCTGAATTTTGGAGCGTAGTACAATAGAAATTTTTTGTAATTCTGAATAGAATATGCTATCGTTGAAGCAGAAAAAAATTGGGCATTAGGGCATGCGGACGATTGCGAACAAATGTTCATACAAAGTTCTTGCTATTATTCAGATAACAGAATATAATATAAAAGGAAATGAGTGGAGGAGAAACGATGGAATTTTTAACAACGAAAGAGATATCAGAGAAATGGAATATAAGTGCAAGGCGAGTAGCAATTTTTTGTGAAGATGGCAGACTTGCTGGAGCTGTTAAAAAGGGAAAAACATGGTTGATACCTTCTAATACTGAAAAGCCAGAAGATGGAAGATATAAGCGAATGAAAGCATATTACGATAAAGTTATTGAACTTGAAAATAGGTATAGGGTCATATATCCTGAAAGTGTTAATGCAACATACACAAGCTTACTGAATTACTCCGACGATTTAAATAAACCGTTTCAAAGATGGTATAGATATAAGGAGGGATTTTCGGTTGAACTGGTAGAACAATTAATAAAAGAATATTCCAAACGAAAACGAGGAATTATATTGGACCCATTTTCAGGAAGCGGAAGTACATTATTAGCGGCAAATGCTATGGGATATTCAGGAATTGGTTTTGAGGTGAATCCATTTGCTTTCTTTTTATCCAAGTGCAAATTAGAACAATACACAAAAGAAATTATTGAGCGGTTCAAGGAAGTATATGAGAAAATACTTCTGAATGCAAAAACTATGGATAATGAATATGTATTACCAAAGTTATCTATTAGTGAAAAAGTTTTTAGCGATGATATTGAAAAATATTACATGAATATAGGTTTGATTATTGAGCAATGTAATGAAGATGTAAGGATATGCAATTTATTAAAATTGGGGTGGCTGGCATGTTTAGAACCTTTGTGCAATTATAGGAAAGCGGGAAATGGTTTAAAGTTAAAAAAATATATTAAGCCAAGAATCATTACGATTGATGATGCCAGAATAATGCTTTTAGAAGAATATCAAAATATGTATATTGATTTACTTAAAAGTAAAAGTATGGGAGAAACAACTGTATATAATGAATCATGTTTAAATATAACTAAAAGAATTAAACCAGATAGTATAGAGGGCATAATTTTTTCACCGCCATACGCTAATTGTTTTGATTATACCGAGATTTACAAGTTGGAATTATGGTTTGGCAAATTTGTATCAGAATATTCAGATTTAAAAAAATTAAGAAATATGTCTTTGCATTCTCATTTAAATGGAAATTTGGATGTAGAAGTGGAATCTAAAAGTGAAACATTATTAAAGTTATTAGTCGAATTGCAAAAGAAAGAACTATGGGATAAAAGAATTCCTAAAATGCTTCAATTATATTACGATGATATGTTCAAAGTATTAGATGAAAGTTATAAGGTGTTAGATAATAAGGGTTTTTGCTGTATCGTTGTTGGAAATTCGGCATATGGAGGAATTGTATTTCCGGCTGATTTAATATTGGCAGAATATGCTGAAAAGATAGGGTTTAAGGTTGATAAAATAGAAGTGGATAGATATATTATCACAAGTTCTCAGCAATATGAGATGACAAAAGAAAGTGGAAAATATTTAAGGGAGAGTGTCATATGTCTGGTGAAGAACAAATAATTGAAGTTGAAACATTGCCAATGAACATCCAAACTGGAGCAACATATACAATCAAACAGCCAAACCCAAATTCCTATACGCATGGAATGTTTAAATATCCATGCAAATTTATACCAGAAATACCTAGATGGGGAATCAATAGATATCTTTCTGAAAAAAATGGGATTGTTTTCGATCCTTTTTCAGGAAGTGGAACAACTTTATTGGAAGCTAATGTGAATGGAATTGATGCATATGGGACAGAAATTGATGATATTGCTAAACTAATTATAAAGGTTAAGACAACTGTTTTAGACGAAAAACAACTGGAATTATTAGAGCAGTATTACTTGGAGATTATAAATATTATCAGAAAAAGGGAGGGCGAATTGTTTGTCCCAGCAATTATTAATTTGGAACATTGGTTTTCTAAAACGACAATAAATGAACTTGGAAGAATGAAAGTATACATTGAGTGTATTAAGGATGAGAATATACGAGATTTTTTCAAACTATGTATGGCATCAATAATAAAAAGAGTATCTAATGCGGACGATACTTCTCCCAAACCGTATGTGTCGAAGAAAATTATTAAAACTCCACCGACCGTTGAAACAGAATTCACAACGGTTTTTCGTAGATACAAACAAATGATACAGGAATTAGTATATGTTGAAAAAATGGGAAATACAGAAATTATACAAGGTGATGCGTTGAAATTTTCTGTGCCATTAAAAATTGATTTAGCAATTACATCACCACCATATATTAATGCATTCGATTATGGAAGGACAATGCGACTTGAAAATTTGTGGTTAGCTACTTTGACAGAAGAAATGTTGCGGGAAAAAAAGAGTCAGTATGTGGGAACTGAAAAAATAAATACTAAGAAAGAAAGAAGCAATCTTACTATTTTGAAGAAAAGTGCCCTATTAAATGTATATTATAATCAAATTGTTGAGCAAGATGAGAAGAGAGCATTAATTGTAAAGAAATTTTTTGAAGATATGGAAGATAACTTAAATTGTGTTTATAGTCAGATGAATATAGGTGGTAAATATGTGATTGTTATTGGCAACAGTACAATTAGAAAAGTTAACGTTGAAAGTTGGAGAGTAATAGAAGAGATAGCAAATAACATAGGATTCAAAACTGTGCAGTATTTTAGCTATACCATACAAAATCCCTATATAAGAATACCTAGAAAAGGTATGGGCGGAAAGATTAGTAAGGATTATGTACTAGTATTGGAGAAAGGAGTTTAGCTATGGCACAAAAAAATAGGACTAAGGAAATATGGCTGATACCTAAGAGAGCTAATTTGCATCAAACAATTTGCTTGATTGATGGAATCATTGAACGAAAATATGATGGAACAAGTTGGAATCCACAGAAACAAAATAATCTGGGAGTTAATCTGAAAAAGTGGGGAGCAACCAAGGATGGAAAAAATATATCACCACAAGCAATTCGAACACTGGTGGCATCCATTCCACAATATTTAGGTTTTCTTTATATTAATACTGAAAGTACACCAAATACAATTTGTCTTACAGAAGCAGGGATGGCTTTGTGGCATAAACATAAGGATGAGTTGGTAAAAGTTCCGAATCTTGATAAGGGAAAAGAGTTGTTGATAACAGAATCGGAAGCGGTCTTGAAACAGATGGAAAAATTACAGATTACCAATCCTGTCGTCAATAAAGATTGTGAAAATATATATGTATTTCCGTTTAGGTTTATGTTGAAAGTACTTTTAAAAGTTGCTTATTTGGACCAAGAAGAGATTGCATATTTTTTGTTTAAGGTTAGAAACGAAGACGAAGTTGATGTGATTGTTCAGGAGATTGAAAATTTTCGTAAATTGCCAACAGAAAATAGAAAAGCTCTTATTAATGCATTTAAGGAAACGCATATTGGTAACATTACATTAGTTAAAGCATCTTCAGCGGCTTATTTTATTTCACTTTGCCAAATAACAGGAATTATGGATAAATTGAAAGTGACTCCGAGGAATAGGAATGGTGCAATTGCGGCTTTGAAAATCAATGATGAATATATTGGCTATGTAGAAGAAATATTGAATTCAAAATATCAAAATACAGAAATATATGATTTTGAAGATAATTTGCAGTTGTGGATTGATTATATTGGTAATCCGGATAGGGATTATCCGCCAATAGATGTTTCTATTATAAACAAAGTTAATAGTAGTTTTTTGATTCAGGTTTATAAGGATGGAGTGTGCCAATACGATGATTTGATTAGTGAAAAGGGAATTTTGAAATTTCCGATGTTTGTTAATGAACAATATGATATGAAAATTATAGATATTTCAACTGGCGATGAATTGGATACACTTGCAATTTGTCCTACTTTTATGCAAAGAGAATTTGAAATAGAAGGCCGATTAGGCGATGTAGCAGTGAATGAAACATTAGAGGATGTAGCAAAAGAGATTGTGGAACATTGTGCAGCCGCTAATTTTGCAGGAAAAACTTTAAATTATTTAAATACTTTGTCAAAAGTTATTGGAATTGATAAAATGAGCGATAAATCTTTGAGAGGTGCCTATTTTGAATTTTATCTATATAAAATGCTTAATATGCTCAAAGAGGAAGGTATTATTGATGAAGTGATTTGGAATGGTAGAATTGGCAAGTATGGATTGCCAATGCAGGCACCTGGTGGAAAAATAGGTACACCAGATTTGGTGTTTATGATTGATGATGTACATTTTGTTGTTGAATTAACGACAATAAAGGCAAAATCGTTACAATTTAGTGCGGAGGGTTCTTCTGTTCCAGATCATATTAGGTTATATAAGCAAAAATCAGGAAAAGATGTAATAGGAGTATTTTGTGCACCTACAATTTATGAGCGAAATACTGCTGCAATGAAGTCTGCAATAGCAAATTATGGAATTGGTAGAATTATTGCTTTCGAAGGATAAAGAAAGAATAAAAAAATTATTGAAATAATCCATCTCATTTTAGAGCATACAATGTTATCCGAATCTTCAAATCTATGTTCTATGTGCTTTGGGAATGCTGCTTATCGTTTTCTATTTATGAAAAACGATAGAGGGGATTTTGTATCTAAGCATGGACGAGTTAGTATGAAGTTTGTTCCGGAATTGACAGAGAAACATGTGTCAATGTAGAAAGGATTTTAAGTGTGTAATTATGGAGAAAATGACAACAAGAGAAGAAGCAATAAAATATGCGTTATCCTTTCCAGATACCTACACAGATATGCCATTTCGGGATGAAAACTGGCAGCTTGTAAGAGTAACATCGAACAAGAAGGCTTTTTTGTGGACCTATGAAATGGAAGGTTATATCCGGTTGAATGTGAAAGTGGAGCCAGAGTGGAGGGATTACTGGAGAGGTGCATTTTCATCGGTGATTCCAGGATATCATCAAAACAAAGAACACTGGAACACGATTATTCTGGATGGAACGGTTCCGGATCAGGTGATAGAAAACATGATTGAGCAAAGTTATGAATTGGTATCAGATAGTCCGACAAAGCGCATTTATGAGGCAGTGAAAAGGATACCCAGGGGAAAAGTTGCAACTTATAGGCAGGTAGCAGCATTGGCGGGAAATGAGAAAATGGCAAGAGCAGTGGGGAACGCCCTGCATCGTAATCCAGAACCGGGAGTGATACCATGTCACAGAGTAGTAAATGCAAAAGGTGAGCTGGCGGATGCGTTTGCATTTGGCGGGGAACAGATACAGGAAAAACTTTTACAGGCAGAAGGTGTAGAAGTAAAAAATGGGAAAGTGAATTTACAGCAATATGGGATAGGATAGGAAATTTGATGAATAAAAACTTATCTGGGAAAACCGTTTTTTTATTGTAAAAAGTATAGGAATATATTTTACATTGTGATAAAATAAAGAAAATGTGTAAAAGAAAAATGCAGATTAGGGAAGAGGGGTTTGACATGGAATACAATGAACAGCATTTTGCGAAAAGTGCCAATATGAAGGCTATGGCAATCTGGGCAACTTTAGGGGTTGTCCTCACGATTACTTATTTACTGGAAGTCTTTAAAGGAACACGAACGATTGGTTATTACGTCATATTTGAAGCAGTGTGTTGGATACCGTTTCTGGCAGGATGGATTGTGATTAAGTTAAAAGGCGCCAGTTCATCGATGATTAAGTATTTTATTGCAATCGGTTACGGTGTGTTTTATGCATATGTTATGCTGACAACTATCAATATGCTTTCGGTAATGTTTATTTTACCGCTTACCAGTATGTTGATTCTATTTAAAAATCGAAGGCTGATGGTTTACTACGGTGTGGCAACCGTTTTAGTAATTGGAGCATCCGTTGTGAAAAATTATATGAGTGGCATGAATTCTGCACAGGATATTGCTACTTATGAAATTCAGTTGTTTGCCGTTTTACTTTGTTTTGTGGGTTACGTACTTTCTATTAATCATATGAATCAGTCAGATGGTGCAATGTTGGGTTCTGTGCAGGAGAACTTGAAACGAGTTGTTACTACGATTGAGCAGGTAAAAGATGCAAGTAACGCAATTGTGGATGGTGTTACAGTTGTCAGAGAACTTTCTGATGAAAATAGGGAAGGAGCAAATGCGGTTGTTAACAGCATGGAAGAGCTTTCTGATAATAATAGAACCTTAAATCAGAAGGTTGATTCTTCTTTGGAAATGACAGAAGATATTAACAGTCAGGTAGCGCATGTTGCGGAATTAACAGAACGTATTGTTGGTATTATCGACGAGTCCGTAGACCATGCAACAACTAGTTCAACGGAGTTGGAGAATGTTGTAGAATCAACGAATTATATGGCTCGTCTTTCAGCAGAGGTTGAGCAGATACTGGGTGAGTTTCGTGATCAGTTTGATATGGTTAAGCAAGAAACTGGTACGATTGAAAATATTACTTCCCAGACAAACCTGCTTGCACTGAATGCATCCATTGAAGCAGCAAGAGCTGGAGAAGCAGGAAGAGGATTTGCAGTAGTTGCAGATGAAATCAGAAACTTAAGTATGGGAACACAGAATTCTTCCAATAGCATTATGAGTGCTTTGCAGCATTTGGGAGAAACATCTGATAGAATGACAGAATCTATTACAACCATTTTGAAGCTGATTTCGGAAACATTAGAGAAGATGAAATCTGTTAATGACAGTGTTGGAAAGATTGCAGATGATTCGCAGCAGTTAGGGGAAGAAATTCAGATAGTGGATTCTGCTATCAAACAGGTAGAAACATCTAATCAGAACATGGTTGAAAATATGAAGCAGGTAAGAGATATCATGGAAGTAATGAATGATAGTGTTACCAGTTCAGAAGCAACCACCAGAACCATGCTTAGTAAATATGGAGAAACTTCCAGAAATGTCAGCAACATTGAAAATGTTGTTGGTAAGCTGGTAGAAGAGCTGGGAACCGGCGGATTCATGGGTGTGAAAGATGTGCGTCCGGAAATGAACATTTCCATTGTTGAAGTTGAAAATGGAAAACCGGTGGGTGAAGCTTTAAAAGCAGAAGTAGTAGAAGCATTGGAAGATGGAATTTTATTAGATGCTTATGGACCGGCAGAGAGTTTCTTCCATTCTAAGAGAATACACCGAAACTATGAAGCACATATTGTAGTTGATAACATGATGTACACATGGGAGAACGTAACCGTTGGAATGTATAAGAAGGATGGAAACAGTTATTATAAGTTAACGATTACGACGAATCCACAGGTTGTTAATAGAAGAAAATATCCAAGACTCTCTATGAGCAATATTTGTAAAATTAGCATGAGAACTTCGAAACAGGAATTTGATGGAAAAATGGTTAATTTAAGTGCCGGAGGATATGCTTTTTCCTGTACCGCGAAAGAATTTGCGGATGCAGTCGGCAAAGAAGTAGCACTTACGATTTATGATGTAGATTTCTTGGAAAATAAGGAATTGAAAGGTATTGTTATTCGTTCCACAGATGATGAAGGAAGGTATATTGTAGGTTGTAGAATGCCGGTAGATAATATGGAAATTCGCGATTACGTAAAAACAAGACTGGGTTAATCCCAGCCTTGTTTTTTGCTGTAATCAGTTCTTAGACAATCTCATTCATCCAGACACGCATCTGATTTTCATGTCGATTTCCCCAGGTATAATAAGGAATAGCAGTTGCTTTGCAAGGTATTGCCTTTGGAGCAGTATCAGAATATAAGCTGTCAGTTTGTTCTGTTCGGAATGCTTCGGCAGTGATGGTAACAGTTCCTTCCAGAAGCTCTTTCTGATAGGAAGAAACAGCCAGGTTTCCATTTCTTTTTAGAGAAAGGGACAGAACATCTTCCTCATTATCGGCACCTTCAAAACAATATACAAGAGGACCACGACGGATGGCAGTTTTTCCAGTCAGCGCAGGTACTTTGGCAGAGGCATACTGGAAATGTGGTGTATCATCCAGAAGCAGTTTGATACAATCACCATCGGCTACATTCAGATAGAGATATCCTTTTTCCAATGTAGCAGAAAGGGGAGTATTATTTTGGCTTACGGTATATGATTTACTCCAGGCAGGAATACGGATAGCGATTTTTCCACCTTTTTTAATCTGATAAGTAACTGTAAAATCATATGGATAGGCTGTTTCGCAAGAAAACTGCATACCATTATCCAGTGTTACTTCTCCGGCAGCAAACAGATGACAAAAAGCAGTGTTCTCGTTTTCACCATAAGCATATTTACCAAAGGAAGAAATCAGTCGTGCCACATTAGGAGGGCAGCAGGCACAGGCATACCATTTCGGGCGTACTGGCAAGTCGTGTTTATGTGTCTGTGCAATACCTGAAATTCCAGGAATGATTTCCAATGGATTTACATAGAAGAAACGTTTGCCATCAAGCTGCATTCCGGCAAGTACGGTATTGTAAAAAGCAAGCTCAGCAATATCGGCATATTCGCGGTCAGGTTCGATTTCTAACATTCTGGATGCAAAAAACATAAGACCGATAGAGGCACAGGTTTCTGCATAGGCTGTATCATTTGGCAAATCGTAATCAACGGTAAAGGCTTCTCCCAGTACAGTAGAGCCAATTCCACCGGTAAGATACATACGACGGTTGGTAATGCTTTTCCAAAGAGTGTGACAAGCATTTAACAGTTCTTTATCATCAGTGGAAGCTGCTAAATCGGCCATGGCTGTATAGAGGTAAACAGCGCGCACTGCATGACCTACAGCATCCTTCTGTTCGCGAACTGGTGCGGATGCCTGCAAATAAGCGGTATCAGAAGGGTCAGCATTCCAGACAATCCAGTCACGTTTTTCTCTTTCTTTCTCGAAAAAGTGTGGGTCTGTACCGCGGACATTGATAAAGTGCTCGGCTAATTCCAGACAATGCTTGTTATTGGTAAGACGATACATTTTTAAAAGTGCCAGTTCTACCTCCGGATGTCCAGGACAACCTTCGTACTTTTGCAGAATGAAATGCTCGTAAATATGTTCTGCATTTTTGTTCATAACCTGAAGTAGTTTCGCTTTACCGGTTGCTTCAAAATAAGCACAGGCTGCCTCCATCATATGACCGGAGCAGTATAGTTCATGGCCTTCTAATAAATTGCTCCAACGTTTATCCTTATCTTTAATGGTATAATAAGTGTTCAGATATCCATCTATGTCTTGTGCATCAGCAATGATATCAATTAAGTTATCAACGGTTTTTTCTAGTTGGGCATCTGGAAAAAGAGAGAGGGAATAAGCGGCAGCTTCAATCCATTTTGCGGCATCACTATCCTGAAAAACCATGCCATAGAAACCATCGCCGACATCTTCTCCACGTACCGCTTTTCCGGCATTGATAAAATTCTGGACAACATGACTTTTTTCTGTGTTAGGAGCTTCGTCACAAAGCACGCTATACTGATAGGGAATCACAACATCTTTGATAAGCTGCTGGTACTTGCCAATAAAACCATCTGCTTTGTAGGCTCGGATATTAGATTGATTTTGTATTTTCATGATTGTTACTCCTTTCTAGTTCACAATGTTTATAATATGTATTATAATCTTGTTATAGATGAAAGAAATGGAGTATATTCGGAATTATATGGAGAATAATCTTGCAATTGTGGATGAGAAAAGGAGAACGAAATTTGGAAGAAAAAAGAATTGTATTAAATAATACAACGCTTCCCATTGTAAATGGATGTAATGTGTGCATTGCACCGGAACCATTTTACCATGCAGACAGAGTCATAGATTTTAACGTCCTTCTTTATGTGTTGGAGGGGGTAATTTACGTGACAGAAGATGAAACAGATTATGAAGTGCATGCAGGAGAACTTTTCTTTTTAAAAAAGGGCATACATCATTTTGGAAAAAAAGAGATTGCCAAGGGAACAAGATGGTATTTTGTACATTTCTACTTTGACGAACAGGCAGATTTGAAGGAGTTTATAGCAGAGGAACAGAACATTGAGCAGGGTGAAAAGCTCCAATCAGCAGTGATACTTCCTAAGAAATTATCGCATATGGAAAATACAGAAATTGTCCAGGAGTTTGCAGATATGGTAGAGTATTTTCAGTCAAATGATAGTTATAAGAAATGGTATATTAATATGAAACTAGCCAGACTGCTAACCATGATTGCTTTTTATGGACAAGCAGGAAGCAGAGCGAAAAATTTAACGGAGCAGATTTGCGATTATTTGAAAGAATATGTAAACACTGGCTTTTCTACCAGAGAACTGGAACAGTATTTCTTTTTAAGCTACAAGCATATGGCAGCAGTATTTAAAAAGGAAAAAGGGATGACGATGCAGCAATATCATACCAATTTACGAATGCAGGAAGCCTGTAAAATGCTGCAGTCAACTTTGATTCCGATTGGTGAGATAAGTAACAGGCTAGGGTATACAGATATGCTCTATTTTAGTCGGTGCTTTCATCGGTTTGCAGGAATGAGTCCGACCATGTACCGGAAGAAAGCACCAGATTACTATTGATGTTAGAGCCATCCTCCATCTATTGTGATGACTTGTCCGGTCAAATATTCTGGAGCATGAAGAAGAAACTTTACGGTTTGCGCAACTTCTGAGACTTGACCGAATCGGTCAGCAGGTATTTCCTGACGTAAAAGTTCCATATCTTCTGGGGAAAAGCAACGATTCATATCTGTGTCAATCACACCGCATGCAATCGCATTAACGCAGATATGACTGGGGGCAAGTTCTTTTGCCAGTGCTTTGGTAAACGCATTCATGCCGCCTTTGGATGTGGAATAGGCAACTTCCATGGAAGCCCCTGCATTGCCCCATACGGAAGAAATGTTGATAATATGTCCGCTATGCTTGTGAAGCATGAGAGGAATGGCAAGTCGACTGGTATAAAAAATGGAATTAAGATTGGTATTTATGACATTCTGCCATTCGTCCAAGGACATTTCGTGTAAAAGTCCTACGTAAGAGATACCCGCATTGTTTACTAATACATCAAGCTCTGGTATCTGCTGAAATAGTTTTTCTACCTCTGCAGGATTCCCCATATCACCAACAAAAGGGGTACAATGGATGGAGTAGCGTGCAGAAAGTTCTTCGGCGAGTGTATGCAGTGCCTGTTCTGAGTGAATACAGGTGATGTAAAGATGATACCCTTCTGCGGCTAAGGCTGTGGCAATTTCTTTCCCGATTCCCCGGGAAGCACCTGTGACGAAAGCATATTTTGACATTGACTGGTTATACTCCTTTATCATATTCTTATCTTAACGATGGTAATGTGTTTCAGACAGAAAAACATTACACCTATTATAATAAGAAGAAACACAGAAGAATGCAAATAAATTATGGAAAATGTATTATGGAAAAATATATTATGGAGGGAAGAAGATGCAAGAATATGATTTGATTATTATTGGTTCTGGTCCTGCTGGCTTGTCCGCAGCAGTATATGGGAAAAGAGCAGGATTTCAGGTGCTGGTAATTGAAAAAAGTGCAATGAGTGGTGGACAGATTTTAAATACGTATGAAGTAGATAATTATCTTGGTCTGCCTGGTATCAATGGCTTTGATATGGGAATGAAATTCAAAGAACATGCAAATGACATGGATGTCATGTTTGAAACAGCAGAAGTGACACAGGTAACAGGTTATGGAAAAAACTGGAAAATAAAGGCTTTTGATGGAAAAGAGGAGAAAATATATGAAGCCAAAGCTGTCATTCTGGCAACTGGAGCTTCGCATGCAGTTTTGCAGGTGCCAGGCGAGGAAAGGTTGAAAGGAAGAGGTGTTTCCTATTGTGCCACCTGTGACGGAGCGTTTTTTCGCGAAGGAACGGTTGCAGTGGTCGGCGGTGGAGATGTGGCAGTGGAAGATGCCATTTTTCTGGCAAGATTCTGTAAGAAGGTCTATTTGATTCACAGAAGGGATTCTCTTCGTGCGGCCAGGTCTTTGCAGGACAAGCTATTCTCCTGTCGGAATATAGAGGTTCTCTGGAATCGGGAAGTAGAAGAAATCTGCGGACAGGAGCAGGTAGAAGGAATACGATTGAAAGGAGTGGAAGGATTGCTTGCGGCAGATGGCATTTTTATTGCGGTGGGACTGCATCCCAATACGGAGATTTTCCAACAGGCAGTTGCCTGCGATGAAAACGGATATGTGATAGCAGGAGAAGAATGTGAAACAAATGCACCAGGTATCTTTGCGGCAGGCGACCTCCGCACGAAAAAGGTAAGACAGATTGTTACCGCAGTGGCAGATGGCGCGAATGCAGTAGTG
>CAYVUF010000036.1:0-12640 GCA_964454605.1 uncultured Bacteroides sp. | reverse complement strand
AATGGAAAATATATTGAGTTATCTCAAGAAAATGATATTAAGAAGACTGTTGTTGGATTACTGCAATGGTTTTTTGAAACCAAAAAGAGAGCAGTTGACATTATTGAAAAGCATTTTTTGCCAGAGAAGTTGCAGGGTGCGAATTTGGTTGTGCATGGTGATACTGTATCTACGCTGATGGGTGCTTTGGTGGGCAGAAAGTTGGGAATGAAAGTGTGTCATGTAGAGGCTGGATTGCGTTCGCATCATTTACTGAATCCATTTCCAGAAGAAATTGATAGATTACTAACCAGTAGGATTGCCAGAGTACATTTTGCGCCTGGAAGAGAACCAGAGCAAAATTTGAAAAAAGCAAAAGGAATTGTAATCAATACTCAATATAATACGATTTTGGATAGTTTGAGAATATCTAAGCAACTGCCTGTTGAAACAGAGAAAGTGAAAGAACTCAACGGTAAAGATTATTTTGTGTTTGTTATGCATAGACAGGAAAATTTGATGAATGAAACTTTTGTCAAAGAAGTGGTTAAGAATATAGACAAATTCGCTGAAAATAGGCTGGCAGTAGTTATATTACATACGATTACAAAAAATAAGTTTGAAGAACTGGGAATTCTTCAGAAGATGGAACAGAACAGTAATTACATATTGCTTCCAAGGGTGGATTATTTTGATTTTATGAAGCTACTTGAAGGAGCACAATATGTTATTACAGATGGGGGGAGTAATCAGGAAGAATTACATTATATGGGAAAGCCATGCCTGATTATGCGTAAGACAACGGAGCGAAAAGAGGGTATTGGAAGCAATGCGGTAATGTTTGCAGGGAATATAGAAAATATGACAAGTTTTGTTGAACGGTATTATCAATACCAAGGGAAACGAATAAGTGCAATGCAAAATCCGAGCAAGGTCATTGCTCATTTATTAATCAATAGATAAAGAATAGATAATGTTACGAAGTATAGGAGAGGTTGGGAGTAAAGAGGTGAAATTACCAATTGTAACGGTTGCAGTTGCAACTTATAATTCAGAAAAACTATTAGCAAAAACACTTCAAGCGATTAGAAATCAGACATATCCACAAGATAAAGTTGAAATTTTGGTAATAGATGGAGGGTCAAAAGATAGAACCAGAGAGATTGCTAAAAAATATGGAGCTATTATATTGGACAATCCTAAAACAGAACCAGTAAATGCTAAATTGATTAGTATACAAAATGCGAGGGGAAAATATCTGCTAACAGTCGACCATGATGAAGTATTTGAAAATAGAGATAGTATTAGAATTCGAGTGAACGCATTACTTGATAACCCTAAATGTAGAGTAGCGCTATGCAGTGGATACAAAAAGCCGTCGAATTATCCAGCATTAAACCAATATATTTCAGAATTTGGGGATCCGTTTTCACTATTTATGTATAATTGTTCAAAAGATTGGAAGTTTTTTTTACTATTTTTGAAAAAGCATTATAAAGTTGTAAAAGAGAATGAAGATTATGTATGTATTTCATTTGAACAGATGAAGCATGTGTTTATTATGGAATTGTGTTGTTTGGGAACTATAGTTGATTTAGAACATTTCAAAAAGATTACAAGAATAGCATCAGATGCAGATGAAATGGTTCATCTATTTTATATTATGTTAGAACATCAAATTTATGATGTAATCATTTCAAAGGAAGATCCCTTAGTGCACTATAGTGTAGATTCTTTAGAAGCGTATTTTCCTAAATTGAAGTGGCGAATTTGTAATAATATACATTATCCAGAAAAAGGGCAGAAAGGATATAGTGGGCGAGAAAAATATCAAACAAAGATGAAATATAAAAAATATTTATTTATACCGTATTCTTTATTTATACCGATACCTATTATACATAGTATGTTTTTGGCAATTTCCAGGAGAAATGCTGTATATTTATTGCATCCCGTTTATAGTAGATGTTTTTTTGAAATTACCACAATATGAATATATTATTACATATATCGATGATGGCAGTAAGGATGAAACATTGAGCGAAATAAAAAAGTTTCATCACGGAATAAAGTAAACGGAAGAGCGAGATACATATCGTTATCTCGCAATTTTGGAAAAGAAGCAGCTATCTATGCTGGACTATCACATAGCACAGGAGATTATGTGGCTGTTTTGGATGCAGATTTACAACATCCGCCAGAATTATTGGTCAAAATGTTAAATGCCATTGAAAAGGAAGGATATGATTGTGCAACTGCCAGAAGAACATCACGAACAGGAGAACCGTTGATAAGGAGTTTTTTTTCTAGAGCGTTCTATCATATTATCAATAGAATCACAGTAATAGATTTAGTACCAGGTGCAACAGATTATAGGTTAATGAATAGAAAAATGGCAGATGCTATTGTATCTATGCAAGAAAAGGAACGTTTTACTAAGGGAATCTATTCGTGGGTTGGCTTTAATAATAAATGGATTGAATATGAAAATGTTGAGCGGGTGGCTGGAAAGACTGCGTGGAGTTTCTGGGGACTTATTCGATATGCATATAGTGGATTTTTGGCATTTGCAACAACGCCATTACGTGGAGTAATATATTTTGGTTTTCTAATTATATTAATAGCAATCATTTTGGCAGTAAAGATTTTTATGGCAGCAATGAGAACTCCAGATGTAAATAGAACAGGTTACGCATCTATTATGATTTTGATATTATTTCTTGGAGGTGTTATCATAGCTATTTTGGGAATGGTCGGAGAATATATGGCACGTATTTATATGGAAGTAAAAAACAGACCTATCTATTTTGAAAGAGAAAGCAACATTCTGAGTCCTGCTGAAATGAATAAGCAGGACTCAGAAAATGTAGATGGTGATGTGTGAATAATAAAGGATTGAGGATATTTACTAAGCAATAGCTGTTTTGTGCAATATGTGACATGATTTCAGATTCTTTACATTGAGAAGGTTAACAGACGGAGAAGGGTAATGATAAATGATATAACGGTTAAGTTATTTACATCATGGAAGGACACCGTAGGAAGTGTTAATACTATACAGGATATTTTAGCCTGGATTGACCACCGAAGGAAATGTACGCATGTATGTGTAAAGGAATGTAATATTTCAGAAAGTGCTTTTTGGTTCTATGATGATTATAATGGAGAAATTTTGAATAGAAAAAGAGGTTTTTTTTCTATAAAAGGTATGAGAATGTTTTTAGACGATATCTTTATCAAAGAACAACCAATTATAATACAACCAGAGATTGGATATTTAGGGATTATTTGTAAGGAAATAAATGGCGTATTGAATTTCCTAATGCAAGCCAAAATTGAGCCGGGAAATGTAAATGTGATACAGATTTCTCCTACTATACAAGCTACAAAAAGCAACTTTATGCGGGTTCATGGTGGTAAATTACCATATTATTTTTCATATTTTGAAAATGCTTCAAATTATAATATTATCTATGATTCTGTACAATCAGAACAATCTACAAGATTTTATAAGAAGCAAAACAGAAATATTATTATTGAAGTGGATGAAGAAATTAAAGTTGAACCCAATTATTGTTGGATGACTTTAGGACAGATTAAAAGTTTACTGAAAATAGACAATTTGGTAAATATGGATACAAGAACAGTGTTATCGGGATTACCGTTTACAACAGTGGCAGAAGAGGAAAGTTGGGCAGTGCGAGAAATTATCGGTAATGACGAATTATACAATTCTATGTACCAATCAGATGGATTACAGAATTACACGAAGCTGAAATACTATTTGAATAACTTTAGAATGTTTCATGATTTGAAAGCAAAAGCAATACCACTTAATGAATTGGTAGATTGGCATGTAAATACAAATGGGGGAGTGCTGTGCAAAACAGAAGCAAGTTTTGATGTTAAATTCTATGATATACAGATAGAGGGAAGGGAAGTTTATTCTTGGAATCAACCACTTTTTAAAGCAAATGGACAGGCAATTTTGGGATTAATGTATTGCGATATCAATCATAAAAGATGGTTTTTAATTTCTGCGAGAACTGAGATTGGAACAATCAATACGATTGAAGTAGCCCCTACAATACAGAAAGAAGCAACAGATAAGCCGAATGACAATGTTGTAGAACGACTCTTTTTTGAGAAGTTAGAGAAGAAAGCGACAGATGTCGATGTAATCCTTTCGGAAGAAGGGGGAAGGTTTTATCATGAGCAGAATCGAAATGTTATCATGAGAGTGGAAATGGGCGAGATTGATGAATTGCCGGAAGGGTATTTCTGGGTGGATTTTTCAACATTAGTTGCCATGATGCAGATGAATAATTATTTAAATATTCAATTAAGAAATTTGTTGTTTTTAATTGACTTGTAAGATAGTGATGAGATAAATGGAGCGATTATGGTTAAAATAGGAATTATTAGTCCAGCAGATATTGCATTTAGGCGTTTTATGCCAGCATTGATGGAGAATAAGAATTTTGACTTTGTAGGATTGGCAATGTATAGTCGAGCAGAGCGATTTCAAGGTGAAGACATTCCCTTCAAAGAACAGAACAAAATTTTAGACCGAGAAAGGGAAAAAGCTGAGAAGTTTATCCGGACATATGGTGGAGAAATTTTTGAAAGTTATGAAGCAATGATAAGTGCACCTTCGGTTGAGGCGATTTATCTGCCTTTACCGCCAGCGTTGCATTATGAATATGCACAGAAAGTACTGAAAAGTGGAAAGCATTTGCTTATAGAAAAACCGGCAACGCTTTCTAACGTGGACAGTCGCAGTTTAGTTTCTAGTGCAAAAAAGAGGGGATTAGCTTTACATGAGAATTATATGTTTGTTTACCACCGGCAAGTAGAGGAAGTAAAGCAACTGATTGAAAGCGGAGCTATCGGAGAAATTAGACTGCTTTCTATGAAATTCGGATTCCCCAAACGGGCAGAAAGTGATTTTAGATATAAAAGAGGTATGGGTGGTGGAGCCTTATTTGATGCATGTGGATATCCGGTGAAGCTTGCTACGACATTGCTAGGTAATAATTGTAATGTAAGCTGTGCCTGTTTGAATTTAATTGAAGGGTATGAGGTGGATATGTATGGCAGTGCAACGTTGGTAAATGATAAAGGGCAGACTGCGCAATTAGCCTTTGGAATGGATAATGAATATCGGTGTGAATTGGAGATATGGGGAAGTGAGGGAATTTTCAGAACTGGAAGAATATTTACGGCACCGTCAGATATGGTAACAACCGGAAGTATTGTACACCAAGGTAGTGAAAGGCAGATAGAATTGGGACAGGATGATGCTTTTGCAAACTCGTTGAAACATTTTTTTAGTTGTGTTATGAAGTCTGATGAAAGGGAAAAAAATTATCAGGAAATAGAAACACAGGCAAGATTAATAGAAGATATTTATGAAAAAGGACAATGGTATTGAAAATGAAAAAAATAGTCATTATCGGTGCAAATAGTTTCCTGGCAAGAAATTTAATTCGGGTCATAAAGAGGAATGAAGCTAAATATGAATTAAAATTATATGGAAAAGAAGAATGCCAAAAAGATGGAGAACAAAATTATACTCGTGTTGATGTACTTGATAAGTGCTCTGTGGCAAATATTGATATGCAATGTGATATTATTTATTTTTTTGTTGGTAAAACAGGAACGGAACAGGCTTTTAAGGAATATGAAACCTATATAGGGGTGAATGAAATCGCATTATTGAATGTTTTATCGGAATATTATGCACAGGAATCGCAGGCAAAGTTTGTATTTCCCTCCAGTAGACTGGTTTATAAGGGGCATAGAGGAACGATTGCGGAGAATGATGAGAAGGAAGGTAAGTCTATTTATGCTATCAATAAACTTGCCTGTGAGCGGTATATAGAATTGTATAATAGAGTATATGGATTACGCTACTTAATTATGCGAATCTGTGTACCATATGGTTCTATGGTGTCAGGAGAATTGTCTTATGGAACAATGGGATTTATGCTGAAAAATGCCTGTAATGGAGAGAATATCAGATTATTTGGAAAAGGTGAACCGCGCAGGACATTAACCCATATAGAAGATTTGAGTAATGCACTCTTGTGCGCGGCAGAATCGGATGGTTGTGAGAATGATGTCTATAATGTTGGTGGAGAAGATTATTCCTTAAAAGAAATGGCAGAATTCATTGCGCAAAAGTATCGAGTAGGAGTTGACTATGTGCCTTGGCCTGATGTTGCTGCAATAATGGAATCGGGAGATACCGTTTTTGATTCTGCCAAATTAGATAGGAAGATATTATACAGGAAACATACATTTAGGAACTGGCTTGATATGATTTATAAGGGTGAAGATATATGATATATGCTATGACTTGTGCGGATAGTAACTATAAACCGGTTGCAGAATTTCAATTAGAAACAGCTATGAAAACAGGCAAGGTAGATAGAACTCTATTTTTTTGTCTGGATGAGATGGATGTGGAGTTCAAAGAGAAGCATAAGAGAATCTTGGATGCAGGTGGAGAACGAAGAAAAGGATGCTATTTATGGAAATCCTATTTTATTTATAAAGCAATTTCTCAAATTGAGTATGGTGACTATCTAATTTATTTGGATGCAGCTGGGAATTATTATCGAAGCAAAGTAAGAGAAACGGTTTCTTTTTTGGAAAAGCAACATATTGAAATAATAGGAAGTAGAAATGGGAGATATTTAGAGAAAGATTGGACCAAAAGAGATGTTTTTATTGCCTTAGATTGCGATGAGCAAAAATATGTTGAGCAATTTCAATGTTATGCAGGGTTTTTGATGTTGAAAAAGACAGAAAGAACAGTTGAATTTGTACAAAAGTGGTTTACTTGTTGTCAAAATTATAATTTGATTACAGATTGCCCTAATATTATGGGAAAAGATAATTATGAGGGGTTCTCGGAACATCGTTTTGACCAAAGTATACTGTCATTACTAATGGCAAAGGAACAAATTAGTATCATCGAAGAATTGCCAATACCACGTTTTTTTATATATCATCATTCCATGAATTTATCAGTAAAAGATATAAGAAAGATGAAGTGGTCTGTGATTTGGGAGTGCGTTAGGGGACGTGATCTATATTGGTTATCATTCCGATTGAAAGAGAAGCGGGACGAGAATTTATGGTATCAACGTTTTCATCAGAAATGGTTGTATTCACGAAAATGGAAAAATGAATTATAAGAATGTGAGAAAAGAATGAGAAAGAAGATTATTCGCGATAAGGCCTACGGACCGCGTATTTTTCGAAATGCGTATAATTATATTCACCGTCATGATGAAATCTATTATTATCCAATCTACAATATAAATGCGCCTATGAGCCAAAGGAAACTTAAGATATACAATCAGGTGGGCGAACCAATGGACAGTTATTTTATCAGAGATTTTCATCGGGCAAGTAATCCCAATTGGAATAACAGCCAGTATTTTATCTGGGACAGGTATAATTATGGTTTGGATACACATTTTTATACGCATCAGGCAATGTTAGAAACAATGGGACAGCCGGTTAGAAAATTTGGAATGATGATGGAGTCCAGAGCGATTGCACCAAGAGATTACGAAATTTTTAAAATGAACAAAGGTTTGGAGCGAGAGTTTGATGCCATTTTTACTTTTGACGATCAGTTGCTTCAAGAAGTAGACAATGCTAAGTTTTATCCAGTCTGTGCAGCGGTGTGGTATGGTGTAGATGATTCATCAGCGCAGTTGGATGCATTGGCTTATGAGAAAAAGACAAAAAATATGTCTGTTGTATCATCAAATAAGGCGAATTGTGATTTGCACAGGTTTCGCATAGAAGTGGCTAAAAAGTGTAAAAAGGAAAGTCTTGCAGATGCATTTGGCACTTTTGATGGGGGCGGATATAGCGATATAGCGGATAGTTTGCAGGAATATAGGTTCAGCATTGTGGTTGAGAATACGCTTTCGGATTACTTTTTTTGTGAGAAGATAACGAATTGCTTTGCCGCACAAACTATTCCGGTTTATCTTGGAGCAAGAAAAATTGATGAGTTTTTTAATCCGGATGGTATTATAAAAATTAACAATCAGGATATCGGCGAACTAGAAAGTGTTCTTAAGCAGTGCACAGAAAACGAATATCGGAATAGATTACCAGCCATTTTGGATAATTATGAAAGAGTACAGGAGTATTTAAATATGGATGATTATCTTTATACACATTATCTGAAAGAAAAATGCACACGTAATTAAAGCAAGCTGTATTTGAAAAGGGACATGGAATGGAGCAACAATATGAGAATGGATTTTTTGTACCAAGCAGATGAAAATTATGCAGTTTATGGAGGTGTATCAATTACCTCTTTATTTGAGAACAACAAAGATGCCGATGAAATATATGTGCATTTTTTAACAAGTGGTTTTGATGATAATATAAAAGAAAAATTGAAAATTTTAGAAGAAAAGTATCATCGTCATATTATTTTATATGATGCAGAAGCATTAAGAAAAAGAATTATTGATATAGGAGCGACAATTCATGATGGTTCGTATGCGACATACTATAAGTTGTTTTTGCAGGAATTTTTACCAGATGAGGTAGAAAGGATTGTATATATAGATGATGATACCGTTATTTTGGGCAATTTACAGGAACTGTTTGTAATGGATATGCAAGGTAAGCCATTAGCTATTGCGAAGGATAGTGATCCGTTGCCATTTTATGACCAAACACCAGAAGAAGCAGCGAGGTGCAGGTATAATTGTGGTGTTATGCTCATTGATATGAAAAAATGGCGGGGAAATAGAAGTTATCAGTCTGAAATAGAAAATTATATGCGTTCGCATGATAACTATTGTCATGACCAGGATATATTAAATCGTATGTACTATGATGAGATAAAGACATTACCTTGTGAGTATAATGTTCAGCCGATTTTATATGCATTTACTCCTAGACAATATTTTTCGGTATATCATCAAAATGATTATTATTCAAGAAATGAGATAAAAGCAGCAAGAAGTAATATAAAAATAGCACACTTTTTTCATTGGTGTGGAGAAAGTGCATGGAATAAGGGAACATTACATCCATATAGGAAATTATTTTGTTACTATCTAAAGCGAAGTCCGTGGGCAGAGCAGTATAAAGCGACCAAAAAAGAGATAAATACAATACAAAAGATAGAAAAAATTTTATATGTTGTTTTGCCCAAGAGAGCTTTTTTATGGTTATGGCATGCATATAGGGCACGTCATGGATTGGCATTGATTCAAGAATAGTGCTTGCAGTAACACCTTGCAAAATGTATAATAAAAGATACATTATGCGAGGTGTTTTTAGGATGAAAGCAGTTATTTTAGCGGGTGGACAACCCAGTACAATTACAAGTGACAGAGAAGGTATTCCTAAACCAATGGCACAAATTGGGGAGATGCCTATGCTGTGGCATATTATGAAAAATTATGCTACTTATGGAATCAAAGAATTTATTATCTGTAGTGGTTATAAGGCAGAACTGATAAAGGACTATTTTGCAGATTTTTATTTATATAATTCTGATATTACAGTAGACTTACAGAGAAATACCATTGAAATCCATAAAAAGGTATCGGAGGATTGGAAAGTAACGGTCGTAGATACTGGTTTGCATACGGCAACAGGAGAACGAATTAATCATATTAGGAATTATGTGGGTGAGGAGGATTTTCTGGTGTCCTATGGCGATTGCTTATCGAATTTAGATTTAATAAAATTGGAGGACACCCATAAACAGGCAGGCAAACTGGTAACCATGGTAGTAGCATGTCCTACTGGTAGAAATGAATTAGTAACAATTGGTGAGGAGAATGAATTGTTGGCAATCCATTCTGAAAATTATCGAGGGCAGTATAGGTCAAATGAAGCATGGACAGATGCGAATATTTATATGTTTAATTACAGAATTTTTAAATATTTAATGGGAAATTACAGTTTAGAAGACCAATTGTTTAAGGTACTGATGGAGATGAAACAGATGCAGGTATATCGTCATGCCGGTTTCTGGATTCCAGTGGAAACTTTTAGAGATAGATGTGATATGGAAACTCTGTGGAATGCAGGTATGGCCCCTTGGAAAATATGGGAGTAGGTGAAGGATGAAGGTAGTAATACTGGCAGGTGGCAAGGGAACACGTATTAGCGAAGAATCCAAAAGTCGCCCTAAGCCAATGGTTGAAATTGCAGGAAAACCGATTTTATGGCACATCATGAAGATATATTCAGAGTATGGTTATCATGAGTTCATTGTATGCTGTGGTTACAAAGGGCGTATGATAAAGGATTATTTCACAAAATATTATCGTTATCAGACAGATGCGACTTTTGATTTGAAACATAATTCTGTGATAGCTCATACCCGGCAAGTGGAACCTTGGAAAGTAACGTTGGCAGATACAGGAGAAAATACACTTACTGCGGGTCGTATTTTAAAAATACGAGAGTATATAGGTGAAGACGAAGAATTTATGCTTACTTATGGAGATGGCGTAGGTAATGTGAACCTTGATGAATTGCTTGCATTCCATAAGGAACAAGGAAAGATTGCTACGATTACAACGACACAGCCAACAGGCAGATTTGGTGGGCTGAAGTTATCAGAAGAGGGATTGGTTGAAGGATTTAAAGAGAAAGCAAGGAAAGATCAATCATGGATTAATATAGGATATATGGTGCTGAATAGAAGAATATTTGAATATCTTGGCGATGGCAATGAAATGTTAGAAGCAGAACCTTTTGAAACACTAGTGAAACATGGAGAAATGGCAGCATACAAGCACCAAGACTTTTGGGCACCGATGGATACGGTGCATGATAGGGACTATTTAGAAAAATTATGGGAAGCAGATAAGGCGCCATGGAGAATATGGGATAGTGGAAAGAAAAATATATGAAATTAGTGAAGAATTATCGCAGCGTTTGAATATTGTTAAATTTCTTTTTATGATTATGGTTGTTTTTATTCATTCAGATGCGGTACCCGAGCTTTCGTATTCGTTAGAAATACCGAAGTATGTAGAAGTATGCAAAACTATTGTAACAGACGGAATATGTTCTGTGGCAATTCCTGGATTCTTTTTCGTTTCAGGCTTGCTTTTGTTTGCGAAAGAGTTTTCTTGGAAAAGAAATATCAAGAAAAAGATAAAAAGCATATTGCTGCCGTATTTTTTTGTTAATACATTTTGGATTTTATTTTTTAATATTATGCAATCAATTGAGTGTGTAGCACCCTATTTTGCAAGTGATGCATATCAAGTGCATACCTTTAAAGAAATTGTGGGTGCATATGTCAATCCGATTCCATTATATTATCCGTTTTGGTTTTTACATGATTTATTCATTTTGAATATATTTGCAGCAATTATTAAGTGGTTAATAGATAAGGTACCTATTTTGTTTGTACTCTTTTTAGTTTTGGTTCAATGTAATATGGTTTCAATACCCTTTCTTGTTAGCAACAACTCTTTTTGCATGTTTTCGATGGGATATTATTTAGTCAAATATAAATTTAATTTTAAGACCATAGAAAAAAACAATATATTAGCGACTGGATTATTGTTTGGCGTAATAATTTTTGCAAAACTTTATATTTTTCAAAATTCATTTATTTCATTTTTCCATAGTGTTGTTGGAAGTATCTTTTTTTATCTGTTATCTGGATACGTTAGGGAAAGTACAATGGAGAAGAAGGTTGTTTGGTGTGCTCAATTTACTTTTTTTATTTATGCTTTTCATGAATATTACGAAGCTATGTTAAAAAGGATTGTTATGACAGTAGTCCCACAATATGGTGTTGTTCAATTGATAGAATATTTTTTGATACCTGTTTGCATGGTAGGTATCTGCATTAGTGTTGGAGCATTTATGAAGAAAAAATTACCATTTATTTATAAATGTATATGTGGATTTCGATAAAGTGAGTTTAGGCTTAGAGGAGATTAGAGATGTTTGAAGGAATGAGTGAAACACAGGCAAAGGAAAAAATACTTGAATTAGTGGGTGAGTATTATGAAAATTATCATAAGAAGAAAAAGGATTTTGAGCCAGGTGATAGAATACCTTATGCTTCCAGAGTATATGATGAAAAGGAAATGCAGAACTTGGTGGATAGTGCTCTGGAGTTCTGGCTTACTTCTGGGAGATATACGGATGAGTTCGAGAAGAAATTTGCAGAATATTTACAGGTGAAGTATTGTTCTCTGGTAAATTCTGGGTCATCTGCAAACTTGATTGCGTTTATGGCATTGACCTCTCCATTACTGGGGGACAGAGCAATTCGCAGGGGAGATGAAGTGATTACAGTAGCAGCAGGATTTCCGACAACCGTAGCACCAATTGTTCAGTATGGTGCAATTCCGGTATTTGTGGATGTTACCATACCACAGTACAATATTGATGTGACAATGTTAGAGCAGGCATTATCTGAGAAAACCAAAGCTGTTATGATTGCGCATACGCTGGGGAATCCTTTTGATTTAAGAGCAGTCAAGACATTTTGCGAGAAACATCACTTATGGCTTGTGGAGGATAATTGTGATGCCCTAGGTTCAGAGTATATGATAGAAGGAAAAACTTATCTGACAGGTACAATAGGTGATATTGGAACTTCTAGTTTCTATCCGCCACATCATATGAC
>CAYVUF010000035.1:0-12641 GCA_964454605.1 uncultured Bacteroides sp. | reverse complement strand
AACCGTTTCATAAATGGTTGTCAGATTAAACTCCTCTTCCGAGTCAAAAAACTGCTCGGTGATAGGCTGCAGCAGCGACTGTATATCACTGATTGATAAAATACCTTTGTAATAATAAATAAAAATCAGCAGAAGTACATGGTCCTTGGAATACTTTTTCTTAACCGGCGGTGGAAGCAAATCATTTTTAGCATAATTATTTATCATAGTCTTGGTTAATATCTTATCCTCATCCGGATTTCTGGTCGTATTCTTCAACCTTGATTCCATAAATGTTGTAACCTGGTCCATGTATAAATCAATGTTAGGAATATCTTCTGACTTTATATATGCAATTCTGTCCATGCTGTCCAGAATACTATTCATCAAATCCTCTTTGTCAATCGTCATTTCAACTCCGCCTCTCTCGTTTTCTCCATACTTTTCCATCCCGATAACATCTATAATATATTATATAGTTTTTATTACTACATGACAAGTTATTTTCCTATTCTATTTTCACAGGATTTTTCCATCCTCTAACTTTACTTTACATTGCCAATATGTTATATTAAGGTTTGTATAGGGTTGTAACGTATTAACGTGTGAAAGCACTGCCGGATAAGCAAATAATGTGAATAAGAAAGGTATGGTTAAATTCATGAATAAGAAATTGAAAACCGATGCGGTAGACCATTTGTTTGATGCCATTCTGTGTCTGAAAGACAAAGAAGAATGTTACAGTTTTTTTGAAGATTTGTGCACTGTCAACGAACTTCTGTCACTGTCCCAGCGTTTCGAAGTTGCTGTTATGTTGAAAAGTCACAAGACTTATCTTGAAATTGCCGAGAAAACAGGTGCATCCACAGCAACTATCAGTCGTGTAAACCGTTCTTTAAACTATGGAAATGATGGCTATGAATTAGTAATGGAACGTCTTGGTGAATAACCAAAACGTTCCATTTTTTGTACCTTCTTATCAGCCATCAATATTGATAAATTCCATCGGGTCAATCCCTTTTTCCTCAAACTGTATCTGATAACCCAGCTCCGTATTTTCTTCTCCGATAACAAAAAGAATTGCTCCTCTTACGACTTCGTCGCCTTCCTTCACCATCTCATTGCCATTGTTACGGTAAATACTGACATAACCATTTCCATGATCAATCTGAATACAACGGTTGTAAATACTATCTGTTGCAATCGATACCACTGTACCATCTGCTGAGGCAATAATGCTGTTGCCTTCTGCTCCAGTAAAAACAACCATATCCTCTACATCTTCGGATTCTGCAACCGATGCAGAAGAAGATAATGGAAATCCAATTGGCATATGCGCCTCTGCCTCTGCCTGTGCCAACGCTTCTTCTTCCTCTACCTTCTGGTTAATGGTATCACTTAAAATCGTAACCTTATTGGTAAGTTCTTCTCTCAAATCGGCTAAATCCTGATTTTCTTCCGTCAGCTTTGCTATCTCTTCTGCCTGCTTCTGATTCTCCACCTGCAGTTCCTGCGCTTTATGATGCTGATAAGCAAAACCAATTCCAAGAACCAGCATAATCATCAAAACGAAAGCTGCTGTTGTCTCCACGGCTCTTGGTCCAATCCCCATCTGACGAATACGTCCCTCATTCGAATCTGCAAAAAGCATCAGTGTATAATTATATTTTCGTTTCTTCTTCTGATTTTCTGACTCGCTCATACAAAGTCACCTCCACAATTAATAGCTTCAAATTCCGCTGCCTTCATGACCTGAGTCTTTCCCATTTTCCAGACACAAATAATCCCCTTTTTGATAGATTATATCATAAGTTTTTTTATCAGGCAAATCTTGCCAAAAGAAGCAAAAGAATACTTTACTTTTGCAAATACTTGTGCTATTCTAGGGGTGTCGCAAGACATATACTTTTTTAATATTTTTGGAGGTATCTACGATGAACAAAGGTACAGTAAAATGGTTTAACAACCAAAAAGGTTACGGCTTTATCTCTGATGAGCAGGGTAACGATGTTTTCGTTCATTACTCAGGACTTAACATGGAAGGCTTCAAATCTCTTGAAGAAGGCGCTGCTGTTGAGTACGAAGTAGTTAACGGAGAAAAAGGACCTCAGGCCGTAAACGTAACAAAGTTATAATTTATTTATAACCACTTAATCAGTATCACGATGTGCCTTTTCTTAATATAAATGATAAATTTTATTTTGAATTTGCAATATTGTCATAACGGATTAGAAGAAGAACCTGCTTGTTAACAGGTTCTTTTTTTATGTAATATATCCTGTTAAATCCCTTCTCAGAGTAAATTACTTCTCAGAGCAACTTGCTTCTAAGGTTGTCTGATATAGGCCAGAACGTCTTCAAATTTCATACTGCCGCCAAACAAATCCAGTGCACTGCCAATTGTGACGTGTATCTGATTATGCCCTACTTCCTTCAGAATCCGCAAATCTTCAAAAGTATGTATTCCGCCTGCATAGGTAATTGGTTTTCGATTCCACTCCCCTAACATTCTTGCCAAATCTTCCTCGATTCCTCTGGCTTTTCCTTCCACATCCACTGCATGAATCAGAAATTCATCACAATAAGCAGCCAGTTCGTCCATCGTTTCCGCATCCAGTTTTACATCCGTATATTTCTGCCATCTGTCGGTTACAATATAATAGCTTCCATTTTTCATACGACAGCTTAAATCCAGCACCAGATTTTCTTTTCCGGTTTCTCTTACCAGTTTATGCAGATTTTCATAATTGATGCATCCATTTTGAAAAACATAGGATGTTACAATAACATGAGAAGCACCGGCATCCAGAAACTGAGCCGCATTCTCTGGTGTAATGCCGCCGCCCACCTGCAGACCTCCCGGATATTCGGCAAGTGCCTGCAATGCCTGTGCTTTGGTTGCCTGATAATAATCACTGTCCACATGATTTAACAAAATAATGTGTCCGTTTTTAATCTGATAATTCTGATACAATCTTGCATAAAAAGCAGCATTCTGACTGGATACAAAATTCTCAACTGCAAGATTTCCTGCATCCTGTAAGCTGCTTCCTACAATTTGTTTTACGCTTCCATTATGTATGTCAATACATGGTCGAAATTCCATATTTATCCTCGTTTCTGTATTATATACTTCTATGCTATGCCTGCTGTTCCTATTTTCCCATATCTTCATCCCATTTTCCAATGTCTGCCTGTTAGAACCAGCGCATATTTTATTCTCTATCTGACATAATAACATAAGAACAGGAAGTATCTCAATTCCTGTTTTTGGGAAAATGGAAAGGAGTGTAATCATGAAAAAATGGAAAGGTTTTATTTTGACTTCTCTCATGGTACTGACAATGTCCATGATGACTGCCTGTGGAAATACAAAAAATGACAGTACCGGAACAAATTCCGGCACCAATACAACAGGCAGTGAAAGCAACGATATGAATGCAAACAATGGCACCGCTGATTCTGCTGTGGACCATGCTGCAGAGACTGGAAACAATACCACCGGAAATACCACTGGTACGGTAAACCATACCGATAATGTAGGCGAAGCAGGAAGTGCCACATATGATACCAATGGTATGAATGACAATGTTAATTCCGCAACCAGCGGAGAACACAATGCCATTCTAGATGATGACTTAAATAGCAAGGATGATATCATTAGCGATGCAGGCAGCCATGTCGGGGATGCCGTAGATGATGCCGGTCATGCTCTTGGCGATGCTGTGGATGATGTTGCCGATGGCGTAGAAAACGTAATCGATGACGTAACTGGCACAAGCACTACTTCTACCCATTCCTCATCTGCCAAAACAGTGCGCCGCTAGGCGTACAAAAGCAAAGGTGTCGCAAATGCGGCACCTTTTATTCAACACTTTAAATTCTATACCCCTTTTTCAATAATAATACCATCCCGGTATGCCTGCAAAAGTTCTTCCAACTGATAAATGCTTTCACGAAGCTCCATACCGATATCCGTATCCGCAATTTTCTGTCTTACCGTACTGGTTTCCAGAATAATCGAATCGGAAAAAATATCGGACTCGTTGATAATCGCTGATTCCGTAGATTCAAAGGGTTCATGGGCAACCAGACGCATACCATAGGAATTTGCTACTAAGGTGTAGCCTGCAATCCCTGTCTTATCCTGATAGGCTTTGGAGAAGCCTCCATCAATAATCAACAGTTTGCCGCCGCATTTAATCGGAGATTCCCCTTTCTTGCGTTCTACCGGAACATGACCGTTTACAATGTGGGACTTTCCTGCATCCAGTCCAAACTCTTCCATAATCTTATTGATAACCTGTTCATTATCCAACAGTCGGTAATAACTATTCTTGGTTTCTACATGGGTTTCTTTCTCTTCTACAAAATATCGCTCGAAGGTCGCCATTTTATCTTTCCCAAAAACCGGAGAATTGGGACCTGCCCAGATATACCATATAATATCCTGCCCTTTTAGCTGCTCCTGCAGATTATTATGGGCATAATATCCTTTTCTGGCATAATGTTCCAACACATCATACAATTCTTTACCACTGTATTCTTCGCCATATACATTGACTTTATTAAAGTTTCCTTCCTCATCCATTGGTACACAGCCATGATAAAGCAGATTGGAATTATATACCTTATACAGACTGCCTTTTGAAAAAAGAAATCTGACGTGCTTCTGCAGCTTCTCACATTTCACAAATGCCTGCCGCAGACGTTCCATCAACTGTTCTTCTTCTTTGGTAAGCTCATAAGGTCTTTCCCGGTTAATTGTCGGAAAATCCGTGTCCTTCATATGATACTCTTTGCCTTCAATCATGATGGTCTTTTTCTCATAATTGATATGTTCAAGCAAAAGCCTGTCTTTCATCTGGAACTCCGGCCGCCGCATAATCAACTGTCCTTCCAGCTTAAACTGAATAATGGCAATTGCCTTATGCATCTTCATATCCAGACTTAAATCCTTGGTATCATAATCGGTATTATATTTAATCGCAAATACATCGCAATCCACATCTTTATAAGCATCCATGGCAAAGGTAGCAAGCGGAATCAGATTGATGCCATATCCATCTTCCAGTGTATCCAGATTGCCATATCTTGCCGCCATCCGGATAACATTGGCAATGCAGGCAAGATGACCGCTGGCAGCTCCCATCCACACAATATCGTGATTGCCCCACTGCACATCCACCGAATGATACTGGCGCAGGGTATCAATAATCACATGGGGACCAGGACCTCTGTCATAAATATCACCTACAATATGCAGATGGTCAATTACCAGCCTCTGTATCAGATTACTCAACGCAGTAATAAACTCCGGTGCCCTTCCAATACGGATAATGGTATGAATGATTTCATTATAATAGGCTTCTTTATCCTGAATCTCAGCTTTCTCTGTAATCAATTCCTCAATGATATAAGAGAAATCCTTCGGCAGGGCTTTTCTTACCTTAGAACGGGTGTATTTGGAAGACACCCGCTTTGTAATCTGCACCAGACGATGCAGGGTAATCTTATACCAGTCTTCAATATTGCTTTCATCTTCCTCACGCAGGACAATATCCAGTTTTTCTTCCGGATAATAAATCAAGGTGGCAAGACTCTTTTTGTCCTTGTTGCTTAAGGTATTTCCAAATTCCTCATCAATCTTACGTCTTACCGAACCGGAACCATTTTTCAGTACATGGTTAAACTGTTCGTATTCCCCATGAATATCTGTCATAAAATGTTCCGTACCTTTGGGCAGATTCAAAATTGCCTGCAGGTTAATGATTTCTGTGGAAGCGGCAGCAATGGTGGGATACTGCTTTGCAAGACTTCTTAAGTATTTCAATTCCAAATCGTCCATTCACAAACCTTCCTATCCGATAACATCGCTCATATCATACATTCCTGCCGGCTTTCCAGCTAAAAATTTGGCTGCCTGAATGGCACCTTTTCCAAAGACGGCTTTGGAGTACGCTCTGTGTGAAAAAGTAATCACTTCATCTGCGCCTGCAAAAATCACATCATGGTCACCTACAATGGTGCCACCTCTGACTGCGCTCATGCCGATTTCCTTCTGGGTTCTTTTCTCTCTCACCTGACTGCGGTCATATACATATTTATATTCATTGTTCAATTCTTCGTTAATGGAATCCGCCAGTGCCAGTGCTGTACCGCTTGGCGCATCCACCTTCTGGTTATGATGCTTTTCTACAATCTCAATATCAAATCCAGCCGGTGCCAGTGTGGCAGTTGCTTCTTTCAATAATTTCAGAAACATATTGATGCCCAGAGACATATTAGCGGATTTCAAAATTGCCACTTTTGTCGATGCTTCCTGTACCTTGGCAAGCTGTTCCTCAGACAGTCCTGTGGTACAGAGTACACATGGAATCTGTTTCTCGACACAATAAACAAGCAAAGCATCCACTGCTGCCGCTGCACTGAAATCAATAATTGCATCTGCCTGCACATCGCATTTGTCAATGCTGGCAAAAACAGGGTAACTATTTGCTCCCTTGTCATAAGCATCCACACCTGCTACAATTTCTATTTCTTCATCGGATGCAATCAGACTGCTAATCGTCTGACCCATTTTTCCATTGCATCCATGCATAATTACTCTTATCATATTTTCCTCCGTTTAAAGTTTCCCAACTTTTCTTTTTCTGTTTTCCAGCCCTGCTAGCCTCTTCGATTATGCCAATATACCGTAGTTTTTCATTGCAGTACGCAGTTTCTCAAGATTAACTTCTTCCATTTCTCCAAGAGGCATTCTCATCGGACCAACTTCTTTACCTAAGAGATTTAAAGCTGCTTTAACCGGAATTGGGTTGACCTCACAAAACAGTGCATCACAAAGTTCAATGGCACGAAGCTGCTCACTACGGCTGCCTTCTATATCTCCTGCAAAGAATTTGGCACAGATATCATGTGTCTGTCCTGGTGCTACATTAGACAGAACGGAAATAACTCCTTTTCCGCCAAGTGACAGAATCGGTACAATCTGGTCGTCATTACCGGAATAAATATCAATCTTGCCCTGTGCTAAGGATGCCAGTTTTGCCACCTGTGAAATATTGCCGCTGGCTTCTTTGATTGCCACAATATTAGAAACATCGGAGCAAAGTCTTACTGCTGTCTGCGGCAGGATGTTGCATCCGGTTCTTCCCGGTACATTGTATAAAATAATCGGAAGTTTTACAGAATCTGCTATCTTTTTAAAATGATTGTACAAACCATTCTGTGTTGCTTTGTTGTAATATGGTGTCACTACCAACAGACCATCTACTCCATATTTTTCTGCCTCTGTGGAAAGATAGATGGCAGTATCGGTGCAGTTCGAACCGGTTCCTGCAACTACCGGGATTCTTCCTTTTACAGTGTCTACACAGAATTTAATAACCGATAAATGTTCCTCATGGGTTAACGTAGAAGCCTCTCCTGTGGTGCCGCATACGATAATCGCATCGGTTCCGTTTGCAATCTGCTCCTCTACCAGCTCTGCAAATTTCTCATAATTTACTCTTCCATCCTGATGAAATGGTGTAACAATTGCTACGCCTGCGCCTTCAAAAATTGACATACCTGATTCCTCCATATCTGTTTGCTGTTGTTATTACGTTGATACAATCTTTTTCTGGATATCCTATCCCTCATAAATCACAAAAAGCCGACCATATAAATATAGGGTCAGCCTAATTCTCTTCATAAATATCCGGATAGCGCCCCATCTGATTCGATGACAGTCATACAGTTCTTCACTGCATGCCCAAGGAAAAACTAGCAGTTCCTTCTTCCTTTCGGCATCTTTTCCTTTCCAAATGTTTCCTCTGTGCCTGCCACATCCACATTCTTACTCTTAAAAAATGCAACCTCTATCAACTCTTTATTCCAGATAATCATAGCACTATGGTTAACATCTGTCAACGCATAGTGCTACTTCTATTTTATCACTATTCTCTATTCCCATATCTTAAAACGCATTGTTTCTACTTTGTTTACCTCATCGGCTATCATGCAGACCTCATCATTTAACGTAATTCCTGTCAGGATAATATCCATTTCTTCCGGCTTGCATGCCATCAGATTTTTCAATTCATCTACGGAAATGATATGATTATCGACCAATCCCAGCACCTCATCCAGAATCAGCAGACCGCACTCTCCGGTGTTCATGACCTTCTTGGCAAAATTCAGTCCGTTTTTGATGTTGGAAATCTCTTCTGCCTGACGTTCCTCCGGTAAATTCACAAAGTCCTCATCCGACTTTTCAAACCGGAAGATTTTGATTTCCGGCTCTAATCGTTTCACAAATTCTGACTCTTCCAGACCTTTTCCCTTCAAAAACTGGATAATCACCACATCTTTGCCACTGCTGGCAGTCTGTATGGCTCTACCCAGTGCCGCTGGAGTTTTTCCATGTCCATCTCCACTATAAATACAAATCATGCCTTCGTTCATTTCGCACCTCATAATTCCAATTTTTTGTTGAAATCTGATGCCTATCATAACATATGTTCTTCCGAAACGCAACTTTTTAGTGCATTTCCTGTTAGTTTGCTTCTTCCTCCACAATCTCTAATTTGCTGACGGATACTTCATATGCTATTCTGCGTTCCAACTGGTCTTCGGCAATCTTTTTCATGTACTCTCTGCTCTGAATCCTGCCCCAGATTGCGCAGCGGCTGCCCACCTCAAATGTGCTTGCAAATCTGGCATTTCTTCCCCAGCAGATACATGGTATGTAATCTGATTTTCCATAAGGTCTGTTGACTGCCAGCAGCAAATCCGCAATTTCCCTTCCAAGAGGCGTTTTTCGATAAATCGGTGCTTTGCAGATATAACCGTCAAGAAAAATCTGGTTGGTTTTGGCACTTTCTTCAATTTCATCCACAAATTCAATTTCTCTGGCAAACACAGAAAGTACCAGACGGTTTTTCTTTTCCTCGTGTCTGTTATAAGAACGAAACTGTCCTGTAATATTTATCTTCATCCCCTTGTAATCTTCGTTTACATCCAACAACCTTTCTGATACCATAACCGGAATGATATCCGTAGAATCACTTAAACGTTCCACACTGATATCGACCATATAGAATCCTTCTCCGAATATTTCGTGACTATATTCAAAATCACTTACGATTTCCCCCATAATCGTCACCTGGTTGTTTTCAATTACCTTATCTGTCATGTTTTGTTCTCCCTTCTTATTTAAAGAAACTTACTCTTTAAGAATTTCTTAGCGCTGCAGCGCTTATTGTATTACCAATATATGTTGCAGTTTCTAAGTTAGAACTATCAACGCTCGCGCAATTACCGCGCAATCATCGCGTATTTTCGCAAAACAATGCGCCGCCATCTTGCATCTTCAAATAGGTAATGCTATACTTAGTGAGTTTGAGAAACTCGTAGATATTTATATAGTAAAGAAAAATTGTTTTCTTTCGAAAGGTCTGGTGTAACAAATTTTATGATGAAATCAAGAGAAGATGTCAGAAACATTGCTATTATTGCCCATGTTGACCATGGTAAAACCACACTGGTGGATGAATTGTTAAAACAAAGCGGCGTATTTCGTGAAAATCAGGAAGTCGCAGAACGTGTCATGGACTCCAACGATATCGAGAAAGAACGTGGTATCACCATTTTGTCAAAAAACACTGCTGTTATGTATAAAGGTGTAAAAATCAACATCATTGATACTCCCGGTCATGCAGATTTCGGCGGAGAAGTAGAACGTGTCCTGAAAATGGTAGATGGTGTTGTTCTTGTGGTAGATGCTTTTGAAGGTCCCATGCCTCAGACAAAATTCGTTTTAAAGAAAGCACTGGAACTGGATTTATCCGTTATTGTATGTATCAATAAATGTGACAGACCAGAAGCAAGACCGATTCAGGTCGTGGACGAAGTATTAGAACTGTTTATGGATTTAGATGCCAATGACGAACAGCTTGACTGTCCTTTTGTTTATGCTTCTGCCAAAGCAGGTACTGCTACTACACAGCTTACCGTAAAAGGCAAAGATATGACTCCATTATTTGATACGATTTTAGAGCATATCCCTGCACCCCAGGGTGATCCGGATGCGGGAACACAGCTTCTAATCAGTACCATTGATTACAATGAATACGTTGGTCGTATCGGTGTCGGCAAGGTAGATAACGGTTCTGTCAAAGTCAATCAGGAAGTGGTCATTGTAAACCACCACGAGCCGGATAAGATGAAAAAAGTAAAAGTAAGCAAATTATACGAATATGATGGTTTGAATAAGGTTGAAGTAAAAGAAGCCGGAATTGGCTCTATCGTAGCCATCTCTGGTATTGCAGATATCCATATCGGTGATACCCTGTGTGCGGTGGATGCACCAAATCCGATTCCTTTCCAGAAAATTTCCGAACCAACCATTGCCATGCACTTTATTGTCAATGATTCTCCGCTTGCCGGACAGGAAGGAAAATACGTAACCAGCCGCCATCTTCGTGACCGTTTGTTCCGCGAACTGAATACAGACGTTTCTCTTCGTGTAGAAGAAACCGAAACAACCGAATCCTTCAAAGTTTCCGGTCGAGGAGAATTGCATTTGTCCGTTTTAATTGAAAATATGCGTCGGGAAGGCTATGAATTTGCAGTCAGCAAAGCCGAGGTATTATACAAGACCGATGAAAATGGCAAAAAGACTGAGCCAATGGAACTGACTTATGTGGATGTACCGGAAGAATTTGCCGGAACAGTCATTGAGAAACTGAGCCAGCGAAAAGGCGAGCTTCGGAACATGGGACAGGCATCCGGCGGATATACCCGTCTGGAATTTTCCATTCCATCCAGAGGTCTGATTGGTTATCGTAACGAATTTATGACTGATACCAAGGGAAACGGTATCATGAACAGTATTTTTGATGGTTATGGCCCTTATAAGGGAGATATCCAGTATCGGAAACAGGGTTCTCTGATTGCTTTTGAAGCAGGCGAAGCTATCACCTATGGACTTTACAATGCCCAGGAGCGTGGTACTCTCTTCATTGGTCCCGGCACGAAAGTATATTCCGGTATGATTGTAGGTCAGAATGGTCGTGGAGAAGATATCGAACTGAATGTTTGTAAGAAAAAACAGCTTACCAACACTCGTTCTTCCAGCGCAGACGAAGCACTCCGCTTAACCCCGCCGAAGGTTCTGAGTCTGGAGCAGGCACTGGAATTTATTGATACAGATGAACTGTTGGAAGTCACTCCTACCAACCTTCGTATCCGTAAGAAAATATTAGATCCGACTTTGAGAAAACGTGCGGCTATCTCTGCTGCTGCAAAGTCAAACTAACAAAAAAACTGGGAATCTTTTCAGATTCCCAGAACAAACGTTGCAATTTCGAAATAAATAAGAAGTGATATTGCATCCACAATGGTACTCAGCAATGGACTCGCTAATACAGCCGGGTCCATTCCTATTTTCTTCACCAGAATCGGCAAAGAAGCACCGGCTATCTTGGCTACAATAACCACTAGAAAAATAGTCATACTGACTACAAAGGCAACAGTCACCGTAACATGCTCTATCAGCAGCATTTTCACGAAATTACAGGCTGCCAGTGTCAGACCGCACAAACAAGCTGTCCGTATTTCCTTCCATACAACAACAGGCCAGTCATGAAACGAAATTTCATCCAGAGATAATCCACGAATGATGACTGCACTGGACTGACCGCCCGCATTACCACCAGTACCCATTAACATCGGAATGAAGGAGGTCAATATCACGTACTTGGAAAGGGCATCTTCGAAAGAAGAAATGATACTTCCGGTAAAGGTTGCCGATAACATCAAAAGCAACAGCCAGGGAATACGGTTTTTCCACGCATCAATGACAGAAGTTTTCATATAAGGTCTGTCCGATGGCACAATTGCCGCCATCTTTTCGATATCTTCCGTTGCCTCTTCTTCCAGAATATCCACAACGTCATCGATGGTGATAATTCCCACCAGCCGGTCTTCATTATCCACAACCGGCATGGAAGTAAAATCGTATTTTTTAAACTGTCTGGCAACCTCTTCCTGGTCCATCAGTGTATGCAGGGAAATAATATTTTCGTGCATGATTTCTGCTATAATCGCATCCGGCGGACTAAGCAGCAGATAACGGAGTGCCACCGTACCCACCAAGGTTCTCCGCTGGTCTAATACATAGCAGACATTAATGGTTTCGCTGTCCACCCCCACTTTCCGAATACGTGCAATGGCTTCTTCTACGGTCAGCGTTTCTTTCAAATCCACGTATTCCACTGTCATAATACTTCCGGCAGAAGCCTCCGGATAGCGGAGCAGATGATTGATATCACGTCTGGTTTCTGCACTGGCATTAGCAAGCAGTCTTTTGACAACATTGGCCGGCATCTCCTCTAATAAATCGGTTGCATCATCCGCCATCAGGTTATCAATAATATGGGCTGCATCTTTATCTGACAAAGATGTGATAATATACTGTTCTGTTTCCAGTTCCAGATAAGAAAAAACATCTGCCGCCATGTTCTTCGGCAGAATACGGAAAAGTTTCAGCAAATCATCCTTTTCCATTCCTTCCATATGTGCCGCAATATCGGCTACATTCAAGTCCACAATGAGCTGACGGAGTTTTGTATACTGTCCTGCATTTAATAACTCTATGATTTCTTCCATCATAAACC
>CAYVUF010000034.1:0-12863 GCA_964454605.1 uncultured Bacteroides sp. | reverse complement strand
TCCTTATATGTATGATATTATCAATAAAATATATTGTTTTGATAATTACATTTTTACTTTGTATCAGGAAGCTTATAGAGGTGAACCAGAACGGATGCAGGAATATGCACGATACTGCAGAGAGCAAGGCATTGATGTTATTACTATGAATATTGATTATTATAGTGAAGAATTGTTGGATATATGTCAACAATACGAGATTGAATTATTCGTGCATACTGTTAATGACATGAAAACAATAGCTGAGTGTCTTGATAATGGAATAGGAATTTATTCAGATAAGGTAGATATATAAAGAGAAATTTACAGCATCGAGAAAGGTGAATTTATGATTTACGATTGTATTCCTTTTTTTAATGAACTGGATATTTTGAAACTGCGTATGCACATTATGGCACCTTACGTAGATAAATTTGTGATAGAAGAAGCAACGGTCACTTTTTCGGGAGAACCCAAACCTATGACTTTTGCAGAAAACAGAGAACTGTTTGCAGAATTTGAGGACAAAATTCTCTATGTGGCAGTGGATAATTCGCCGATGACAGGCGTTACCACCCATGAGAGGGATAAGTTTCAGAAGAATCAACTGATAAAAGCAATGGGTGACTGCAAGCCGGATGATATTGTGATTTTTAGTGATGTAGACGAAATTCCCAATCCGGAAGTGCTGACAGAAATTTTGGAGCACTTTGATGCTACCAAAGTTTATCATCTGGCACAGCGGATGTTTTATTGCTTTCTGAATATGGAAGAGATTTCTGGAAATCTGCTTTCTATTACCGGAGAATTTCCAAATGTGGCAAGGAAGCAGTGGCTTGGAACGAAGGTGTGCAGCTTTGGGAATCTGCCGGAGGAAGGGATTGTTTTTTTGCGGGAGGTATCGCCCCTTGACCCTTCCAGTGTACGCGTAGAAAATGGCGGCTGGCATTTTGGTTATATGGGCGGAAATGGGGAAAGAGATGTGGCAAAGCGTATTGGTGTTAAAGTGCAGGCGGCGGCACATCAGGAATACAATAAGTCCAGGTATCTGACAGAGGCAGTAGACAGACTACTTTGCGGAGAGGATATTTTTGGCAGAAATGCGGAATTTATCCGGGTGGAAATTGATGAAACCTATCCGGCTTATTTGAGAGAACATTTGCAGGAATATGACTTTTTGCTTGCCCCACCAGTCAGCAGGGTAAGGATAGCGTGGAAAAAAGTCATATTAACTGGAAAGCAGGTACTTCGTAAGGTATACGGAAAAGCATTGGAATTCAGAAGAAAGTAAAGAAAAGAGTTAAGCATTAGGTGCCGCAGATGGATAAGGCATGGAGGATTGCTATGATAGAATTATATCGCAAAATCAGAGAGAGTAAATTTCCATCTTTCCTCTTTTATGCAGGACTTACGATGGAACTTCTAATGGTGTTAGTGGATAAGAGCAATTATGTGAATCCAATAGAAGGATATCTGTTCCGGATAACCTTTCTTCTTTTTGCCTGCAAAGTGGCACTTACAGGCTATGGTTTGCAAGAATGGGGGATGCTTCTTTTTCTGGAAATCATAGGATTTGTATCTTATCGCGTAACAGGTGAAAATGATATCATTCGTATGGTTACCTTCGTAGCAGCCTGCAAAAATATTCCGTTGAAGCAGATGATACGATATGTTTTTTATGTAACACTGGCAGGATGTATGGTTATCGTATTTCTGGCAGTTACCGGGATTTACGGTGATATGAGTCTGACGCTGGATTATGGAAGGGGTTATGAACAGACCAGGTTTACACTGGGAATGGGACACCCGAATGCTTTATCCTGTATGTTTTTGATGGTGGCAGCCATGGGAATTTACGCTTATTCGGAACGGATGAGATGGTATTCTTATTTGTTTGTGATGCTTCTGAACATAGGTGTTTTCTGGCTCACCGATTCTAAAACAAGTATGCTTATTACAACGCTTTTATTAGTGGGAGCTTTTGTTGTGACTTACGCAGGCTTTTTAAAGGAAAAGCGTTTCTTCTATTTGTGCGGCGGTTTGATTTTTGCAGCCTGTATTCTTTTTTCGGTGGATGCGGCAGCAAATGCCCAGAAGGTGCGGGAAGCAAAATGGAACGTATCCTATTACGGAGAGCCGCGATTTGATACGCATGTAGTGGGGCTTCTGCGGATTGACGAGCACATCAATGGCAGAATTGTTTCCCTTACAAATTCGGAAAATAATGATGGAACAATGGACACCTGGTCGGCTTTTTCCTGTCCGAATAATATGACATATTATTTTGACATGGGATGGGTAAAATTATTTTATCGTTATGGTGTAATACCAGGAATACTATACTGTATGGCATCCCTTGCCCTGCTTTGGCAGTTCTATCGGCAGAAGGATGCATTTGGTCTGGTGATATTTGTAGTATTTACCATTTATACCGTAGTGGAGGCACATTTGTTTTCTATTTACATCGGCAGAAATATTTTATACATGATGATGGGCAGTTATCTGTTTAAAAATTGTATTTTCCATAAAAAAATGCTATCCTAAAGTGATATATTATATTTTTTTGAAATGAGGAAATTATGAACCGTAAGAAGAAAATCGTAGAAGGCTATTGTCTTCTATTTACTGATTTGATTAGCATTACGCTTGCATATGTTATTGCTATTTTATTACGATACCAGAAATTCAGCAGGGTTATGGAGCCTGAGCTGCATTTTATGGTGTGTATCTTTTTTCTGCTTTTCTGTACTATTTATAGTTTTCTGTTTGACTGGAACAGAGAGTTTTTAGCCAGAGGCATTTTTGTGGAACTGATTGCAGTAGTGAAATTCAATCTGTTTATGCTGTTTGCGGTGACAGGGTCTTTATTTGTGGTACAGCGCGGAGGAGATGTTTCCAGACTGGTTATCGGTTATTTTCTTGCTTTTGATATGATAATAGTATGGCTGGTACGTCTGGCAATGAAGAAGTTATTGCGGATGTATTTTACTTCCCAGTCTAATGTTGTCAAGATTATGGTGATTGCCAAGGATGCTGTTTTAGATAAAACAGTCAGCCAGTTGAAACAGTATCTGGATATTGAGTATGAAATCGTGGCACTTGCCTGTGTAGATGCAGATAGAAAAGGTGTCATTATTGATGGTGTGAAGGTAACTGCAGATGGTGATAATGTATTAGAGGTAGCAAGGCAGATGCCTTTGGATGAAGTGTTTATTAATCTGCCGGATGAAAATAAGGTTTATGTAAAACATATCATTTATGATTTGGAGTCCATGGGGATAGCGTGTCATTATAATGTTGATATTATAGAAAGACCGCAGAAGGAAATTCATGTGGGAAGTTTTGCAGGTTATACGGTGGTTACGTATTCCATCAACCATTTTGATTACAGACGTATGTTAGTCAAAAGAATGATTGACATAGCAGGTGGCATGGTGGGACTTGTCATCACGACTTTGGTTACACCGTTTGTAGCACTGGCAATTAAGATTGATTCACCGGGACCAGTCTTTTTTGCACAGACCAGAATCGGCAAAAATGGCAGACGTTTCAAGATTTATAAATTCCGTTCTATGTATATCGATGCAGAAGCACGTAAGAAGGAATTGGAAGCACAGAATGAAATGCAGGGGTTGATGTTTAAGATGGAAAATGACCCACGTATCACGAAGGTGGGAAAATTTATCCGCAAGACAAGCATTGATGAACTGCCTCAGTTTTATAATATTGTCAAAGGAGATATGAGTCTGGTGGGAACAAGACCCCCAACAGAGGATGAATTTGAACAATATAATTCTCATTACAGAAGACGTATCAGTATGACACCGGGGCTGACAGGACTCTGGCAGATTAGCGGTCGTAGTGAGATTGTGGATTTTGATGATGTGGTAAAATACGATTTGGAATATATCGACAACTGGACCATCGGACTGGATATTAAAATTTTATTCCAGACAGTCTGGGTGGTATTAACAGGTCGCGGTTCCAGATAGTTTTTGTTATCAGAAGAGTTCCGGAAGCAGTATAGAAGGTGATGGAGAGAATTCAGACAGTATCCGGAAAAGAATGCAAGAGGTAATCTATGAAGATTTGTATGATTGTACCAAATCCAGCAGTAAAAGGAGGGATTGCATCCGTTGTGAACGGATATCGCGGTTCTGATTTAGAGAAAGTGCATCAAATCAGTTATGTGGAGTCTTATTGTGATGGCAGTAAGATACAGAAGTTCTGGAAGGCAGTCAGTGGATATTGGGCGTTTGCCAGACAGCTTCTGCGAAACCGACCGGATGTGGTACATGTGCATTCCTCTTTTGGTCCAAGCTTTTATCGGAAAATACCATTTATTTATTTGGGAAGATGGGCAGGAATCCCGGTGGTGAATCATATTCATGGCGCGGAATTTGAGGTTTTTTATGAACAGGCATCGGCCAAAAAGAAAAAACGGATTGAGAAAGTATATGGAAAATGTACCAGGCTGGTGGTATTGTCCGAAGAATGGAAAGATACGATTGCCAGAATTGTTCCGGCAGAGAAGATTGATGTTGTAGAGAATTATTGTAAAATACCGGATATCCCATATGATACAGGGCGTAAACCAGAGCAGATACTTTTTCTGGGAGAACTTGGTGAACGGAAGGGTTGTTATGATATTCCTTCCATATTTGAACAAATTAAGCAGCGTTGCCCACAGGCCCATCTGATTATGGCAGGAGAGGGACAGATGCAGCAGCTAAAAGAAGCCTTTGCACAAAAGAATCTGTCAGCTGAGGTGGAATTTCCTGGATGGATTCGTGGAGAGGCAAAAGAAAAATTATTACGAGAAAGTGCTGTTTTTCTTTTCCCGACTTACCATGAGGGGATGCCAATGGCGGTTTTGGAGGCAATGGGTTACGGTATGGGAATCGTAACAACACAGGTTGGTGGTATTCCAAAATTGATTTTCCCGGGGGAAACTGGGTATCTGGAAGAACCGGGAGCAGTGCAGAAGATAGCGCAGGATGTTATTTCGCTGCTGCAGGAGGAAGAACTTTGCAGAAAGCTAGGGCAGCAGGCGAGAAAACTGGCAGAAGAAAAATATAGTCTGGAAGCGCATTTTGAAAAGTTAGAGCAGACATATCGAAAGGCATGTATGGAATGAAGCAGATATACAAAGCGGCAAAAAGTATTGGAAAAATTCTATATTGGAAATGCAGATATGGTTCCAGAGTACAGGCTTCGTGGATTCAGGGATTTGACAAGGTTTCTTTGGAACTTTCCAAAACGGGACAGGTGCAGCTTGGTGAAAAAATTCAGAATCGGGGCCGCCTGTATCTTATCTGTGAAGGGAATGGCAGGCTGGAAATCGGCGGGCATGTTTTTTGCAATACGAATGTCTGTATTACAAGTCTGGGACAGGTTTCCATAGGGGAATACAGCAAGCTGGGAAATAACCTGATTATTGTTGACCATGACCATAATTTTAAGACTCCGGATGGAGAATATCTGATTGGCGATGTTACAATCGGAAAACGCGTGTGGATTGGCGCAAATTGTACGATTTTGAAAGGTGCACATATTGGCGACGATTGTGTCATTGCAGCAGGCAGTGTGGTAAAAGGCGATATTCCGGCAGGAACTGTTTTTTGCCAGAAAAGAGTAATCAAGGATAGAGAGAAGATAACGAATGAAAAAGAATCAGTATAAAATCAGTATTATAGTTCCGGTATATAACAAGAGCGAGTATCTGGAGCAGTGCATTGACAGTGTTTTGCTTCAGTCTTATACAAATCTGGAATTGTTGTTGGTAGATGATGAATCGACTGACGGAAGCGGTGCAATTTGTGACCGTTATGCACAGGATGATGAACGTGTTAAGGTATTTCATCAGAAAAACGGAGGACCCACGTCAGCTTGCATGACAGGAATGGCAAATGCTACCGGCGAATATTATATGTTTATCGACAGCGATGATTATGTTAGTCAGGATATGTTGAAAGAAATGTGCGCTCTTTTAATTGGTAAAAAAGGTGAGATTGTCTGCTGTAATCATGTTCTGGAGAAGAAAAAGGAAACCATTTCCGTTCTGGCGCCAATCAAACCGGGTGTTTATGAAGGGGCAAAGCTGAAACAGGAAATCAAAGAAAAACTGATTGGACAGGAAGAAAGAACCATTCCTATGTCGCGTTGTATGAAATTATGTGAAAAGTCAGTTTTTGAAGGCAATGAAAAATATTATGATACAGAAATCCGGATGGGAGATGATTTTAATCTGATTTGTCCGGCACTGCTGAACAGCACCAGAATCGTAATGATGGAAAAGGGGTTGTTTTATCATTATCGATACGTGGAGAATTCCATTGTGCACCGTTATGACCCTGATATGGAAGATAGCGTTAACCGACTGATGAAAGCGCTGCAGGAAATTGTGAAGGATAAGGATATCGAAGACGGTGAAACAAAGGTAGACAGGGAATACTGTTATATGATGATGTTGGTTATGAAAAATGAACTCCGAAGTCCTCATAGAAATTATGCAAAACGGATTGAGCAGATTTTTATGGAACCTTCAGTACGGGAGAAAGTACTTCAAACACCGCTTTCTGTGCGCAGTCGTTCCAATCAGTTTATGTATCTTGGTATGCAGTATCCGCAGAAATCATTGCTTTGGATTTTAAGGATGATTTTGAAAAGACATGATAAGAAATAAAACAGACGAATCCCGGAAGAATTTATTCTGGAAAAGTGAGAGTGAGAAATGGATAATCGATTAGTAATGTATCTCCATGGCGGCAGTGGAAATCATGGATGTGAAGCAATTGTTAACAGTACCTGTCACATGATTGAAGAAATTCCAAAACTTCTGGTAACCAATAGTGACAAAGAGGACCGGTTTTATTCCCTGGCCTCTTTGTGTGATATTTTACAGGAGCGAAAGATTGCGGAGCACTTTTTTGCCCATGTTTGGTATTATGCATGGCGGGCTGTTTTCCATGACAAAGAATCTTTTATGCGATATCGTTTCAAGGAAGTGCTTGGAAAAAAACGTGCTCCTTTGTATGTATCCGTAGGTGGTGATATGTATTGCTATGAGCTTTCCAAAAAGGAAGCTATTGTGGCAAACAGTACCTTCTGCAGAGCCGGTTCCAAAACCGTTCTCTGGGGTTGCTCCATTGAACCGGATTTATTACAGGAGCCGGAAATGATAGAGGATATGAAACGGTATGCGCTGATTACACCGCGAGAATCCATTACGTATCAGGCGTTGTTGACGGCAGGAATTAAGGACAATGTTAAATTGTTTCCGGATCCGGCGTTTTCCTTGCAGCCGGAAAAGATAAAATTGCCGGAGGGCTTTTGCGAAGGAAGAACCATTGGTATCAACATCAGCCCGATGATTGTTCGTTACGAAAAAGAACCAGGTATAACAATTCAGAATTATAAAAAACTGGTAGATTATATTTTACAGACCACAGACAATAGTGTGGCATTGATTCCTCATGTTATGTGGAATTATAATGATGACAGACTGACTCTGGCAGAACTTTACGAAGGCTATGAAGAGAACGAAAGAGTTTTGCTGTTCCCAGATATGTCCTGTCAGCAGTTAAAATATGTGATTTCCAAGTGCCGGGCTTTTATAGGTGCAAGAACGCATGCAACGATTGCTGCGTATTCAAGCTGTGTGCCAACATTGGTTGTGGGCTATTCGGTTAAAGCACTGGGAATTGCAAGGGATTTATTTGGCAGTGAAGAAAATTATGTGATTCCGGTACAGACCCTGCAGGACTTTGATACATTAGTACGTGCCTATGAATGGCTGATGGAGAGGGAAGATGCGATTCGGGGAAAATTGCAGGATATTATGCCGGAATATTGTGCGAAATCAGCACAGGCAGGAGATGAACTTCGGAAAATATGGAAACAGGTAACCGTATAGAATCAAATCAAAAAGATATTCCATCTATCAGTGTCATTGTACCTGTTTATAATGGTCAGGCATATTTGGATCGTTGTGTGCAGAGTATGCTTGCCCAGACCTGTCAGCAGTGGGAACTTCTGATAGTAGATGGGGCATCTGTGGACAACACCGCTGCAATTTGTGCAAAATGGGCAGCAGAAGATTCCCGCATCCGGATTTGCCGGTTGGAAGAAAATCATGGTGTTTCGGCAGGACGTAATATCGGTATACAGAAAGCACAAGGGGAATATCTGATGTTTTTAGATGCGGATGACTGGCTGATGCCGGAATGTCTGGAACGATTGTATGCTGACATACAGGAACCGGATGTGCAGATTGCTGGATGCAGTTTTAAACGCTGCTCGGATGAGGACTGGCAGAGCATGGCAGGGAAGGAACTTGTGAAAGAATCCTTTCCACAGACGACTTATGGAAAGAAACTGATTTCCGGTCAGAATTTTCTACAAGAAGGAATTTTACACCAGGATACCCGCTGTTGGAGCAAACTTTACCATAGAAGTGTGGTAGAAAATCAACGTTTTAAAGAAGATTTTACCATTGGTGAAGATATGCTTTTTTTGTGGGAAACAGCGAAAAGAGCTAAGCAGATTAGCGCCAGTGAATATCCTGGTTATTGTTATTATTATAATGTAAATGGCACGATGTTAAAACCTTTCCGGGAATCGGATATAGACCAGATTCGCTGCTGGCAGCTTGTGCTGGAGGAAATAGAACGGGAAAACAGGAAGGCGGTAGAAGAACGGGGGATGCCAATATATGACAGGAGTGTCATATCGAAAACAGGAACGATCCTACTTACTTCCTGTATGTTAGTAGCAGGAAAATTATCAAAACTCTCTCCAAAGGAGCGGAAAAAATATGGTGCGATAAGAAAACAGTGCAGTAAGGTTTTAAAAGAAGCCATACAGATACCGGGAGCTTATGCCGGAATGGACTGGAAATATCGCGTGAAAACAGCAGTTTTTTATAGTTATCCCAGTTTGTATTTAAGTGTGTATCAATGGTTGTACCGCGGACATGTTTGGTTGAGCAGAAAAAGAAAGTGATTAGAAAATGAGCAGAGTACAGCAGGCTGCCAAGAATATTTTCTTCGGCTATGTGAGTAATTTTATCATCCTGATTATGGGTTTCCTGCAAAGAACCGTATTTATTGCAGTACTTGGAAGAACCCTGCTTGGTGTAAATGGTTTATATACGGATATTTTAAGTGTTCTTTCCCTGGCGGAGCTTGGGATTGGCTCAGCGATGAATTATAGTCTGTATAAACCGGTTGCCAATCAGGATTATGAGAAAATCAAGTCTTATATGAGGTTGTATAAAAAGGCTTATCTTGCCATTGCAGGAGTGATTGCAGTGGCGGGTCTTGCGGTTACCCCTTTTTTGCCTTACATTATCAAGGATAGAAGCGGAATAACGGTACAGGAATTGACGGTGTATTATCTGATTTTCCTGTTTAATACAGTCAGCACCTATTTCGTGGCATACAAATATAGTCTGGTGAATGCACAACAGCGCAATTATATTCAGACCAATATTACTACAATTACAAAAATGGTAACGGTGATTGCCCAGATTATCATTTTACTGCTGACGAAGAACTTTCTGTTTTATCTTCTGACACAGGCAGCAGTGGAATTATTGCAAAAAGTAGCAGTCAGCCTTTACTTTAACAAGTTATATCCTTTTTTACGTGAGAAACAGGTAAGAAAGCTGGAAAAAGAAGAAACTGACATTGTTGTCACAAAGACAAAGGCATTGATGTTTCACAAAATTGGTGATGTGGCAAGACTTTCGACAGACAGTATCATCATCACCAGCCTTATTGATGTAGATTTAGTTGGCGTAGTTGGTAATTATACTTATATCATTACCTATGTATCTAATTTTGTAAGTGTTATTTTTAATTCGGTTATTTCCGGCTTTGGCAATCTGGTTGCGACAGAGTCGAAAGAGAAACAGTACAGTATTTTTAAAGTGTATCGTTTTTTTGCCTGTTGGATGTATGGTTTTGCATCGGTAGGATTCTGGCTGCTGCTGACACCTCTTGTAACAGGATTGTGGTTAGATGAAAGCTGGAAACTGGGGCAGATGGTTTTGTCCTTGATATTGATTGACTTTTACTTTAAGGGCGGCAGAGTTGTCCTGGTGAATTTTAAAATTGCCGCAGGAGTTTTTGAGCAGGATAAGTATTTATCGTTGATTCAGGGGGCAGTCAATCTGGTGATATCCATTATCGGTGCAAAATATATCGGACTTGCTGGCGTTTATATTGGTACGATTATCTCAGGTATTATGGCGAACCTGATTCAGCCGGTCATTGTATACCGGGATTGCTTTGACAGGAAGGTTTGGTCTTATTTTAAGGATTCCTTGAAATATATGGCTACGATACTGGTGGTTTTACTTGTGCTCCTACCGATTAAAAATGTTTTGATGACACAGGTAAATTTCGTTACGTTTTTGATTATGGCGTTTATCGTTACACTGGTTTATAATCTGGTGTTCTTTGTTGTTTTTGGAAAAACGGATGAATTTGATTACTTATGGCAGTTAGCTGCTAAGAAGCTGCCTTTTTTACGCAGAATAAGAAAGTAATGAGAAGAATCATAGAGATATCGTGATTTTATGTGACAGGTGGGTGAAAGAATGACGGAAGTTTTGGCAACGGAAAAAAGCAGTATGGCAAAAGTGGATTTGATTGATACTGCCTGTAAGGAACTGCTTACCTACGGATTGTGGGATGGAAAAACCAGGTGCAAGCGTTTTGTTAAAAAATATATTTTGCGCAAACCTACCATAACCGAGGATTTGATATTCTGGCCCACTGGACTTCTGGCGGCAGGACTTGTACAGTGTCTGGAAGAGATACAGGATAAGTATCAGATGCAGGGAAAAGCGGACAGGCAGGAAGAACAGGATGGGATGGTGCAGGCTGCTTTGGTGCAGAACCAGATAGAAGCTGCACTTGCTGATTATTTTAACAGATGGCAGAAAAAAGGATGCCCAGTTACCTGTCTGGATGATTTGCTGGCAGGAGAGGCTTTTTTGAAAATCTATGAAACGTATAACCAGAATGCCAAAGCCAATGGCATGGTTTGTCCGGATAATGCAGACAGATACCGGCTGGCAATTGAGAAAATGGCAGAATATATTTTACACTATCCCACCGATAAAATGGGAAGTTTCCCTTATCGTGCCAATCAGTCGAATGGTTATATTTTTGTGGATGCTATTGGCCAGGTATGTCCTTTTTTATATGAATATGGAAGAGTTTTTGACAGACCGGAAAGTATGGAACTGGCAGTGAAACAGATTGTGAACTTCCTGGCATATGGCATGGATGCGGTTAGCGGACTGCCTTATCATGGATATGATGCAGCGACTGGCATGAAATATGGCATTATTGGCTGGGGGCGTGCAACAGGGTGGCTGCTTCGTGGTATGACAGGCTGTATGACAACCGCTTATGGGGCAGAACTGCTGTGTAAACCTTATCAGGAGTTGCTGGAGGCAGCGATTTCATATCAGCGCAAAGACGGTTATTTTTCATGGCAGTTACAGGCATTGGAAGGACCGGCAGATACTTCGGCAACGGGAATGATTTGTGCTGCATTGAAGGACGGGATTGGTCTTGGCTTTTTGCAGGGAGATAGTTATGAAGAAGCCCTGCGGAAAGGAATTTGTGCTATGAGAAAATCCACCAGACAGGGTAAAGTGTATGACTGTTCCGGTGAATGTGAAGGCTTTTCGCAATATCCGCAGCGTTACGGAGCTTATGTGTGGGCACTGGGTATGGCATTGGTGTTGGAATAGATGACAGAAAGAAGAATCGGAATATATGATTATTATCAGAGCTATGGGCGGCCTGGGCAACCAGATGCAGCAATTTGCATTATATAAAAAACTGGAGAGTATGGGAAAAGAGGTACGTCTGGATACTACCTGGTTTCGGAAACGTGAGATACAGGCAAGTGTTTATATAGCCAGAGAGATGGAACTGGACTTTCTGGAGGGCACACAGCGTAAAGAGGCGACCACAGAGGAAATTGAAAAAGTGCTCGGCAGAATGTATGAAGATGGCGAAGACATTATTGATAAACTGCACAAAGTATTTCTGCCGTCAACGTATCCCTGTTTTGTGGAAAAAGAGATGTATCATGAAAAAGTGTTTCAGTTTGAAAAAAAATATCTGGTGGGATATTGGGCCTGTGAGAAATACTATGCGGATATTATAGGGCAACTAAGGGATACGATTCGATTCCCGAAATGTTATGATGAGGAATTGAACCGGAGAAATGATGAAATGGCAGAGAAAATAGAATCCTGCAATGCGGTCAGTTTGCATCTTCGCAGGGGTGATTATCTGGACCCGGTTAATAAGGCGATGTTTGGTAGTATTTGTACGGATACGTACTATGATTCTGCTATCCGCTATATCAAAGAAAGAGTACCAGATGCCAGATTTTTCCTGTTTTCGGATGACCCGGAGTATGCAGCGGAAAAATACAAAGGAAGCGAATACGAAGTAGTGGATTTGAATCATGAGAAACACAGCTTCTATGACATGATGCTGATGAGTCATTGCAGACACAATATTTGTGCAAACAGTACTTTCAGTTTCTGGGGAGCACGTTTGAATGGACATGATGAAAAGATTATGGTGCGGCCTTCGATTCATAAAAATACGCAAGTATGTATTCCGGAGGAAATGAAGGATTTATGGAAAAGCTGGGTGTTAATTGCACCGCAGGGAGCGATAATATAAATTTATGCGGAAGGTTATGCAGAAATGAGGGCTAACGTGAAAAAATTGACCGTAGAAGAAATTTTATTTTTTCTCTTTTTTATTTTATTATCAGTAACAAAGGGATTGGGATTTTACGAAGGGCAGAAAGCATTTGAACTTCTGATTGTGCCTGCTTTTGTA
>CAYVUF010000033.1:0-13015 GCA_964454605.1 uncultured Bacteroides sp. | reverse complement strand
AATTATATAATATTTTAAAAAGTATCTCAATGCTTTCTTCGGAAATTCTTGTTGGCTTTTATCCAATAGGCTTATCCGCCAAATGAATTTGTTCCGTAAAAAACACAATTGGCAGTTGACGAAAAAACCCCGAACCGATATAATTTGTTATGTTATGAATCAGGAGGGTTGTCCGAGTGGTTTAAGGTGCAGCTCTCGAAAAGCTGTGTGCCGCAAGGCACCGTGGGTTCGAATCCCATGCCCTCCGTTTGTTTAAGGAAAAAGATATGAAACCTGTTATTCACAAGGAAAATGTAAAATCTCTGTTTGAATCTAAATTCATAAAGGTCTTCGACCTTCAATACGAAGAAGGAAAGCATTATTATGATGCTACCCGAAGAAGCTCAGACAATCTTGTAGCAACCAAATCCACCGAAGAATTATGTCATATGCTTCCGGATGCTGTCACTTGTGTTGTTATTCTGAATGTAAAAGATGAAAGTCCAAAACTTCTGCTGACAAAGGAATATCGTTATCCTGTCGGTCAGTTCTTACTTAGTCCTCCTGCCGGTCTTATAGATATTTCCGATGAAACCGAAGAAAATCCCATTCTCTCTGCTGCCAGAAGAGAAATCAAAGAAGAAACCGGTCTGGAAATTCAGACACAGGATACCTTGTTTCTAATCAATCCGCTTCTTTTTTCCTCACCGGGAATGACAGACGAAAGCAACGCTCTTGCCTGCGCCATTCTTCACTTGGAGGATTTATCTTCCCTGTCCCAGAAAGGAGCTGTGGGTACAGAATGTTTCGATGGTTTTCTCCTGCTTTCTAAAGAAGAAGCCGAGCAGATTCTGAAGACAGGAACCGATGCAGACGGTATTTTTTATTCCGTTTATACCTGGGCTGCCCTAATGTATTTTCTATCTGATTTATGGAGGTAAACTATGCTGTACCACTATACTGACTTTGCTGCTTTTGATGGCATTATCCGTTGTGCAGAGTTAAGGCTGAATAATATCCTGAATATGAACGATGCTGCCGAGATGCGTTTATTTATGAATGGTATCTGCAAGGCAGTCGTGAATAAATTAAATCTGGCTGGAGAAACACAAAAAGCTCAGAAAACAGAGGATTTTTTCCAGAAAGAAATGGAAGAGGAATTTCATTATTCCGCCTATGCAGCATGTTTCTCCAAGTATCGGGATGATGCTGCCCAGTGGGAGCGTTATGGACATCTGGGACAAGGCGTCTGTATCGCTTTTCAAGAAGATTTAATGCAGCAGTTAATCGGTGGTGCTGTATCTTTGCAGGAAGTATATTATCAGGCAGATATGGGTGAACATCGTCTGGTGAATGAATTTTATGAATTGATTAAATCAGAGCATCCATTCTCAGATAATCTTCCCAAATTGCAGACTCTCATGAATGATGCCTGGGTACAATCAGCCGCTTTCAAGCACCCTTCCTTTACCAGTGAAAGGGAATTTCGTCTGGTTGTTTCTCCCTTTATTTCTCATGATTTTGCAATTGAACCAAAGTACCATATTGCTGCAGAACGTATTAAAAAATATTATCCCCTTGATTTAAAACGTATGTGCGGAAAGTTAAATATGCATTTGTCCGACTTAGTCGGTGAAATAATCATTGGACCAACTTCTTCACAGTCCCTTCCGATTTTGCAGGATTATCTTACTGATTCCGGTCTGAGTGTTTTGAAAGACCGCATCAGTATGTCGGAATGTCCTCTCCGGAAACCGACTTCCTAAACAGCAGTCTAAACCAGAACAATTCCCTAGTATGCAAAAAACGCAAGCCCCAAGGCCTGCGTTTTTTATATGCATTGCTCAATATATCTGCACCGTAAGATTATCCTGTTTCTTTTATGATATCGAAACCGTTTCTATTATTTTACTGTTACAGAAGTAATGTGTGGATTAACTCCTTCATACCAGTACAAGAAACCTTCCATGTCAATCGTATCACCAATTGTCAGATTCTTTACTGCACTGTAAACCTCTGTGGAACTATCACATAAGTAAGATTCAATGGTAAAAGTATAAGTTGTGCCATCAATGGAAACATTGAAATATAAATCGTCACCTTCCTGACCGGAACCGTCCCAGCTATAAAGAAATGCTACGTCATTTCCTGCTTCATCCTGTCCTGCTGCTTCCACAGTCAGACCTTTGAAAGAAACAAATTTGTTCTGGTGATTAATCAGTTCATCAGAACCAAGAAGAGAAGTAACATCTTCTGCTTCTGCAACGTAGCTGCCTTCTTAAAATTCGAAAGTAGCATCCATGATTTCAACTTCGCCTGCCCACTCTGTTTTGTAGCCAGTTACTTTAATTTTTGTTCCCTGATTCAGTTTCTGATAATCTTCTTCTGAACAAGCCATATCATACAGGAAATATGCACCATCTTTATCCTGTGCATAAACAGTTGCTTTGTCTTCCCACCAGGACTGTTTTGCCTGTACGTATGCTTCAATTACCACTTCTGTGTCCAAATCAGCCGCCATATATTCCTCGTAAGTCATAACGCCTTCTGATTTCACATCTGCTTTTTCTTCTTCGGAACTACATCCAACGCACGCAAATGTAAGTGCGAATGTTAATAATAATGCTGTAAGTTTTTTCATTGCTCTCTCCTCTTCACCATCTTTAGAATCAATAGTTGAAAACTATTTTTGATAAACTTCGAGATTATTATACATGATATCCTGCAGAAAGCAATAGTATTATTGTCCATTTCTTTTCCGCTTTACCACATGAAAAACCACATATATGATAATAAGTGCCCATGTTACTGCTAAACCTGACAATAACAGCACCGATGTTGTGGGCAGTTCGCCCAAATCCATTTTTTCTGAAGAAACATTCATTCCCTGCCCGTTAATCTGATCCAGACGATACAGGGATGTAATATCATCATACAGCTTCCCAATATAATCTTCATCAATCTTTTCGCCACGTCTAGAGGACTTTACGGTATTCTCAATCAACTGTCCTGCCGCACTCCGAAGAGATGTGGAACCATTAAAAACAGGTGTCACAAAAGTATTTTCCACGTGATTGAGCAGCAGTTTTGATGCTTCTATTTTTACCTCATAATAGGTTTCATTGTCTTCGCCGCCTCTGGATAAATAATCCTGATATTCCACCGCTTCCTGTGCTTTGGACGTGACCGGCACATATCCTTCCGTTTCTGCATAGGCAATCTGCACTTCATTTGTCAGAAGATACTGGGTAAACAGCCATGCTGCCATAACCTCCTGTGAATCTTCCTTGTTAAAAATACAAACCGAAGGTCCTTGGGAAATCATCTGCGGATTGGCTGTATCGTATTGAGGAATCGGCATTACCACTGTTTCAAAATCCACCACTTTATCTTCGCTGATATCACATAGCGGCGCATCCGTTCCCATCCACGTTGCTCCCGCTGTGGAATCAATGGCAAAAATACATTGTCCCGCATTTAGGAAATTCGCCGGATAGCTGGAAATTTTGAAGGTAGAAAAAGCCTCAGTCTTGGCATGCTCTCCAATGGTATAAAGGATTTCTTCCGTTGTGTCATTATAGAGCAGTATTTCACCAAGCTCTGTTGAATACCCTGCCCCCCTCTGCTGCAGCATCTGAATCATCATATTATCGGTGGATTTATAGATAAAAGGAATCAAAACCTTCTGTCCATTAACCAGAAAGTTTCCCTCTTCATCCTGTGCCATGGCGGCTTCGGAAACCTCCCAGACAAAATCCCATGTAAGCTGTTCCGGTAAGGTATATCCTAACTCTTCCACAAAAGTTTTGTTCACATAGCAGGCTTCCGTAGAACGCATATAAGGCAGTGCATAATAGTGCCCCTCAAAAGAACATTCCTCCAGAAACTGCGGAACAATTTCCTCCTTGCCCGGTGCATCAAAAGCTACCTCTCTGCCGCCCAGACCATATCTGCTGTCCACAAGCAAATCATCTAAGGGAACCACCTGATTCGTTCCGGTCAGATAAGTTGCAATATGGTCCGGATATGTGATACAGACATTGGGCGTGGTATTCGTGGAGATATTGGTAATAACATCATTATAAATCTTACCGTAATCCGTATACAGCCGCAGATTCACTTTTATATTAGGATAAAGTTCTTCAAAATCCGCAATTGCTTTCTCATAAATATCTGTCTGGGTCTTATTGGTATCATTTTTCGCCCAGAACGTAATGGCATACTCTCTGGAAGTATCAAACTCCTCCGGAATCTGAAATGCTTCCAGTCCTTTTCTGCCATGGCACCCGGTAAGCGACAGAGTACTTCCTGCAATCACGAGAAACAGCATACAAAAAGAGAGTAGTTTCTTTCCTGTTTTCATCATCCCTTCGTACCTCCTCTCGAAACACCTGCCATGACCTGCTTACGAAATACCAGAAATAGCACAATCAAAGGCACTGAAATCACCACAACCGCCGCCATCATTGCTGGAATATTTTCCCGTCCGAAACCATTTTCCCTGATTTCCTGAATCCCATTGGATACCAGATAATAATTTTCATCATCTGTAATCAGTCTGGGCCAGACATAGGAATTCCAGCATTCAATAACCTTAAGAATCGTAATCGTAACCAGTGTTGGTTTTGCTATGGGCAGCATTACCTTTACCAGATATTTAAAATCTGATGTACCATCCACTTTTGCCGCATAATACAGGCTGTCCGGTATCTGTTCAAAATTTTCTTTCAGCAGATAAATATAGAAAACTGACGTAACCGATGGCAGAATCAGTCCCTGAAAAGTATTTCGCATATCCAGATTCGTTATTGTCACATAGTTCGTAATAATAACCAACTCATTTGGAATCATCATCAGGGAAAGAAACAATACAAATGCAATATTTTTTCCCTTAAAATCCAGTCTTGCAAATGCAAATGCCGCTAACGTAATCACCACCAGCATAATTGCTGTGGTTGCGATGGTAAAAACTGCTGTATTTACCAGATATTTTCCAAGTGACACTGCCACAAATGCCTCTTTATAATTCTCAAAGGTAGGTGACAAGGTAAAAAATTTCGGAATATATTCTGAATTATACTCCCCATAACTTTTCACAGATGTTAAAACCATCCAGTAAAAGGGGAACAACACAATCACTGCCCAGAACACCAACAGGATATACGTAATCGTCCTGGCAGTCATTTTACGGACTTTTGCATTTTTTTCAATTTTACTGTAATCTATTTCTTTTTCCATGTCAGTCCCTCTTAATAATGAACATTCTTTTTGCTGATGAGTAAGTTGATACAGGTAATCGTAAGTACAATGGCAAACAAAATAATGGCTGCTGCCGATGCATAAGAGGGATAACCGCCGCTGTCACCATACAGCATATCATAGACATAACCTACCATAGTATTCATTTCCGCTGCATTCAGATTCGTACCAAACAAAGCAACCACATCACTGTACGCTTTAAAAGCACCTATGAAGCCAGTGATTACCAGATAAAAAATCATTGGGGAAATCATGGGAAGCGTGATTCTCATAAATGTTCTGAACTTTGATGTCCCATCCACTTGTGCTGCCTGGTAATACTGCTGATTAACCGACGAAAGCGCACTGGTCAGAATCAGAATCTTAAAAGGCAGTACAATCCAAATTGTATAAAAGCAAAGCACGAACATTTTTGCCCAATATGGTCCATCGATAAAATCCACCGGACTTCCGCCAAACCACCCAATCAGCAGATTGACAAGTCCATCTGAATAGGCTGTTTTCTTGAACAGAATCATAAAAACCAGACCAACCGCCAGTGTATTTGTCACGTAAGGCAAAAAATAAATCGTCTGAAACAAATTACGCAATGGCTTGATGCTGCTTAATCCGGCAGAGATAAGCAGTGCGATTCCCGTAGACAATGGAACCGTAATAATTACCAGAATAAACGTATTCTTCACTGCCTGTAAAAAATAGGGGTCATGCAGAACATAAGAATAATTATACAAACCAATTCCATAATGGGTCTGGGATGCCGAATTATATCCTTCTTCAAAAGAATAAATAAAAACATCCACCAATGGATATACCATAAACACACCCAGAAACAGAATCGCCGGCAAAAGATACAGCCAGCCTTTCAGGCTATTGATTTTCCATGTTTTCTTTTTCATATCATTTTACCTCAAAATCAATTCTTTCTTCGGTTTCTTTGTCAAAAAGAAATACCTTATGCGGCACAAGCGCGAAATTGGCAGAGGTATTTGCGATATTTAATTTATTTTCTGTTCCAACAATAGCACGCACATTCGCATTTAAAGAAGCAGCATTCATAGAAACCACGCTGATGTCACGTCCCATCACCTCAACCCCGCTTAAGGTACAATGAAATGGTCCGTCCTCCTGCAGCAGAAATCCTTCTGGTCTGACTGCAACGTAAACTTCCTGATTGCCCCTCTCCCGGATATCCAGCACAGCATCTTCACCGATATAAAGTTTATTTTCCTGTATCCTTCCATGAAATACATTAACAGGAGGTGTTCCCAGAAATTTCGCAACAAACAGATTTGCCGGACTGTCATAAACCTCCTGGGGCTTTCCAATCTGCTGTACTACGCCATCCTTCATCACAACAATCATATCCGAAATACTCATGGCTTCTTCCTGGTCATGTGTTACAAAAATCGTTGTAATCTTTGTTTCCCGTTGGATTCTCCTGATTTCTTCTCTGGTCTGCAGACGAAGTCTGGCATCCAGATTCGAAAGCGGTTCATCAAGCAACAGAACCCGGGGCATTTTCACCAATGCGCGGGCAATTGCCACTCGCTGCTGCTGTCCGCCGGACAGTTCACTGGGTTTTCGTTCCATAAATTCTTCAATCTGAACCAGTTTTGCCGCCTCATAAGCTCTTTCTGTCATTTCTGTCTTGGACAACTTGTCCTTCCCTTTCAGATTCTGAAGCGGGAATAAAATATTCTGCTTTACTGTCAGATGCGGATATAGGGCATAATTTTGAAATACAAGTCCGATGCCCCTATTTTCAGGCGGCAGTTCCGTAACATCATCCTCACCAAAAAAAATTTTTCCACTGGTCGGTTTCAGCAGACCACTTATCAGATTCAAAGTGGTGCTCTTGCCGCATCCGGAAGGTCCTAACAGACCAATTAACTTGCCATCCGGTATCTCAAAGGTAAAATCATTGACAGCAATCACGTCCTCTTTTTTCTTTCTGTCACGACTTGGAAATTTTTTGGTTAGATTCTGCAATATAACTTCCATAATTTCTTTCCTGTCCCTTTCCTATTATAATTCCTTCACATTATACGAAAAAAAAGTTGTTTTTTCAATTATTCCCAGAAATTATATTGCTTTTGCAAAAAAGTTGTTGTATGATGAGTTTACATAATTTTATCATTATTGTAACCTATTATATCTGGAGGCGTACTTATGAAAAAACATCCTATCGCAAAAATATGTATCAGCTTTTGTCTGATATTTGGAATGACTTTTCTTCCTGCCAATCTTCTGAAAGCGCAGGCAGCCGAAGTCATCGCAACGGTACAGGGTACTGTTTCATCCGGCACCACTTCTGACTTGCTGCAGCTTTCCACCAAGGAAGGGAACATGCAGATTAAGCTGGACAGCGGAACAGATGCCAGTGCCTGCAAAATATTACTGCCGGGAAAATCTGTAAATGTTTCGGTTTCCCATGGTTCCGATGGCTATCTTCATGCAGTAAAAATTACCACTGGAGTGCAAAACTCTACGGTTTCTGTTGATACTTCCAAAACAACTAACGTAACAGGAACCATCAGTGAAAAGACCAACGGTGATGTGATTTATTTTAATACTTCATCTGGTGAGATGCAGATTAAATTGGATTCTACAACAAACCTAAGCGGCTGTAACGTACTGGTTGCCGGTAAAACTTACACCATAAACTGTGCACGTGGCTCGGATGCCTATATGCATGCTCTCAGCATCACCGATGCGGCTGCTTCCAGTGTTACCAACACAACCACTTCTTCCAGTGGTTCCGGCTTAACTCCTGCACCGGCTACTGATGCAAACAACAGTATTTCTACTTCAACGGTTACTGGAACTGTAACCAAAAATACCACCAATAGTCTGCTTTGTTTATCCACCGCTTATGGCGAGATGCAGATTGCTATTGACAGCAATACCGACAGCCGGAATGGTCTGTTCTTAATTCCTGGCCGCCAGTTAACAGTCACTGTTTATCGGGGTTCTGATGCTTATATGCATGCCGCTGTGATTACCGGAACAAAATCCTATGTCACTGCTGCATCCGTAGATACTTCCAAGACAACAACTGTTACCGGAACTGTCAGCAGTAAATCTACTGAAAACACATTATTCCTCAATACTTCTTATGGAGAAATGGAATTGAAATTAGACGTGGTAAGCAGTATCACCAACTGTAAAGTACTGACAAGCGGTCAGAAGATTACCATAACCTGTGCCCGCGGTTCCGATGCTTATATGCATGTGGTTACCATCAACGGACAGTAAGACCTGTTATTTTTAAATTTTAAAATTTTTTCGCATTTTTTACATAGATTTTGCATATTCATGATAGTAAAACGTTTTAAAAAAAATACAATGTATTATGGATATGGAAATTATGAAAGCAACAGAAAAACAAAAAGATTTATCAAACAGTACATTCTGGGAAACGCCCTGTGTATCAGAATTGAAAAAGCAGTTAAGCGATGAAGCTTTTCGGACAGATTACGAACTGGCATGTCTGGCCCTCATCAGCAAATTAGAGGTAATGATGCTGAACTTTCTGCAGAACTGTCCAGAAACATCATTGATTCTATGGAATGGCGAATCAAAACGCCCGAAAGCTGTATTTCAAAATTATACTTAAAGGGGCGCGACCTTTCTTTCGACGATGCCGTAAATCGTTTGAATGACATAGCCGGAGTCCGCGTTGTATGCAACTTTTTGGATGATATGTATATCTTATGCCGAAAGCTCGCCGCAGACTCCGATTATGAGTTCATGAAACAGAAGGATTATGTGAAAAATCCTAAAAGCAGCGGCTATCAAAGTCTTCATCTGATTCTATATATTCCAATAAGAAATGGCAGAAAAGTAAAAGCAGAAATCCAGTTTCGCACCAAAGCAATGGATTTATGGTCTGATATGGAGCATCATTTTATTTATAAAAAAGAAGGAATTCACGAACAGGATATAGAGCAGGCTCTTCGCAAATGTGCCAAATCTATCTATAAACTGGACAAAGAAATGATGAATATCCGTCGTAAAATGGAAGAAAGCTGACTTATCCAATAGAAATATATGCGGTGTTAATTTTTTGCTAATATCTTGCTAATATCTTGTTTACTTCCTGTTTTGTTTCTGCTAAAAAACCTCTTTTCCCATTTCATCTTCCGGGTAAATTCAATATAATAAGCCTACGATTAGAAATAAAACAAAGAAAGAGGGGTATACTCCATGAATCCTGGTATTCTGATTATTGCAATTATCGGCGGTGCTGCCGGTCTTTTAAGTACATTATATTTGCTGTTCAGCCTTCCGGCTGTTATCGTGTGGAAAATTTATCGTCATTTCCGCTATGGTTATTCCTTAAACGACTAACGAACTCCCTGGCTCATAAAAAAAGGCAATCCGGAAATAACTTCTGGATTGTCTTTTTTTATAACTTTTTTATTTTGCAGTACTTTTTGTTTTGGGTTCACTGGTTAAGTCCACACCCAGTTTCTTGAATATCTTAATATCCACATCCGAAAGCATCACTGAAGTATGCACCTGGCAGCCTTTCAGTTTCGGAAGCTGCTCCAATGCTTTCTTGGCATTTTCATCTGTTAAAGCTGAAATAGATAAAGCAATCAGCACTTCATCGGTATGCAAACGTGGATTCTTGCCTCCCAGATATCTGGTTTTCAGTTCCTGAATCGGACCAATGGCTTCTGGAGAAATCAAATGAGTATCATGCTCTACTTCTCCCAGATACTTTAACGCATTTAAAAGCAGTGCTGCGGAAGCGCCAAGTAAATCTGTTGTTTTCGAGGTAATAATCGTTCCATCTGCCAGCTCAATTGCTGCTGTGGGCACGCCCAGTTCTTCTTCCCTCTGTTTCGCAGCCACCGTAACTTTTCTGTCATCTGTAGAAATCTTCGCCTGTTTCATCAGAAGTTCAATCTTATAAACTTCATTCTCTTTGGCTTTCCCTTTCACAATTTCATTGCGCGCAGTATAGTAACGACGGATAATCTCCATATGAGAAGCCTCTTTGCAGGCTTCATCATCAATAATACAGTTTCCTGCCATATTAACGCCCATGTCCGTAGGAGATTTATACGGATTTTCTCCATAAATTCCTTCAAAAATTGCGTTCAGCACAGGGAAAATTTCTATATCACGATTATAATTAACAGTAGTTTCTCCATATGCCTCCAGATGGAATGGGTCAATCATATTCACATCATTCAAATCCGCTGTCGCCGCCTCATACGCAAGGTTTATCGGATGTTTTAACGGAATATTCCAGATAGGAAAGGTTTCATATTTTGCATATCCGGCTTTGATGCCTCTCTTATTATCATGATACAACTGGGACAGACAGGTTGCCATCTTTCCGCTTCCCGGTCCTGGTGCCGTAATCACCACCAATGGTCTGGTTGTTTCAATGTATTCATTTTTTCCAAAACCTTCGTCACTGACAATCAGTGGAATATTGGCCGGATATCCTTCAATGGTATAATGCAGATACACCTTCACATTTTCCTTCTCCAGCTTTTCTTTGAAGGCAACCGCGCCAACCTGTCCGGCATAATGTGTCAGAACAACACTACCCACATACAATCCATGATTTTCAAATTCCTTCATCAATCTCTGCACATCTTCATCATAGGTAATGCCCAAATCGCCACGCATTTTATTTTTCTCAATATCCGCCGCATTGATAACAATCACAATCTCGGCTCTGTCAGAAAGCTGCATCAGCATACGGAGCTTGCTATCCGGTTCAAAGCCCGGCAATACTCTCGATGCATGAAAATCGTCAAACAGCTTACCACCGAATTCCAGATAAAGTTTATCGCCAAATTTATTGATTCTTTCCTCAATATGCTCTGACTGCATTTTCAAATATTTCTCATTATCAAATCCCACTCTCATACTCTTACCATTCGCTTTCTTATCTATATCATTTGCATTTTTAATTTATCACATACCGATTTTTATTTTAGCACAGCTCCTTTAATTATTCCATAATAAACTTTACCCAAACAATCAAACTTTTTCCTGCTGCATATGAGCATTTTTATGCTGCATTTTTTGTCCAGACAAAATTTTCTATACTAGAAAAAAATACCGGCTTGCTCCCTCTTTTCAGAAGCAAACCGGCTCTTTTCTGAATTTATTTTGTTTTTTCTGCCACTAAGGAATATACCAAACATCCTCCCAATGCTACAAATGCAACTCCTACGATTAAAATTTCAGCAATGCCCATTTCCCTAACCTCCTACTTATGTTCGTACCAGATTCCACCAAAAAATCCGATTACAGTAATCGCAATTACAATAACAGACCATACATCTAAATGCATTTTGATTTCCTCCTCATACTTTACTGTATGAAAATACTAACATAAGGATTTTTGATTTTACAGAGTTTACAACGTTTTTTAGCATTTATTTGACGTTATCTTGACGTTTTATTTACTTTCTCTTGGCAGTTTTTTAACCTTTTCTTAGCATTTTTTTAACGACTCTATTGTTTTTCTTTTCCCCAAAACAAGTTATAATAAAATGACATATATATATAATACATCTGACATACAGGAGAACATTATGTCTAAAACACTGAAAAATTTCTTGTTAACCTTTTGCGGTCTGGTTGCTGCTACTATTTTTGCAATGTTTTTCTCGCATCTTGCACCCGAAAATTCCGGTAATATCGCCCTTATTTATATACTGGCACTGATTATTACCGTTCGTTATACAGATGGGTACTGGCCTGGAACACTGTTTTCTGTGATTGCTGTTGTCTGTGTAAATTACATATTTACGTTTCCTTATTATGAACTGAATTTTACGCTCTCCGGTTACCCCATTACTTTCTTGGAAATGCTGGGAGTTGCGCTGTTGACAAGCACCATGACAACGAATATGAAACAACAGGCAAAAGTGATTGCCGAAAAGGATAAACTGCTTTCTGAAACAGAAAAAGAAAAAATGCGTGCAAACCTTCTGCGTGCGGTTTCCCATGATTTGCGCACACCACTGACTAGTATTATCGGCGCAAGCTCTTCTTATCTGGAAAGCCGCGATATCCTTTCCGAAGAAGACAAAAATGCAATTGTCATGCATATTCAGGAAGATGCAAACTGGCTGCTCAATATGGTAGAAAATCTGCTTTCCGTAACCCGTATTCACAACCAGTCCTCGAAAGTAAAGAAAACCGATGAGTCCGTAGAAGAAATCGTATCCGCAGCAATCCTTCGTCTGAAAAAACGACTGCCGAATGCTTCCGTAACGGTTTCTGTTCCTGACGAACTATTGATTATACCTATGGATGCTATTCTGATTGAGCAGGTTCTGATTAATCTGTTAGAAAATGCAATTATTCATGCAGAAAGTGCCAAACCAATCCTCTGCTTTGTAGAAGATGGACCTAAATATGTTACCTTTCATGTAAAAGATTTTGGTATCGGAATTGACCCGGAACGATTAAACAATATTTTTGATGGAAATTCCTATATCGGTAACAGCGAATCCGATTCCAATAAAGGTATGGGAATTGGTCTGTCTATCTGTAAAACAATTATTACCGCACATAATGGTATGATAAATGCCAGAAATCATTCAGAAGGTGCAGAGTTCTATTTTACTCTGCCAAAGGAAGAGGTCGCTTATGAGTCTTAAATATGAAATACTTTTAATTGAAGATGAAAGAAATATTTGTAATTTTATTGTAACTACATTGAAAAGCAATGATTACAAAGTCAACTATGCGTTAAATGCATCCAGCGGACTTTCTCTTGCTGCCGCAGGCTGTCCAG
>CAYVUF010000032.1:0-13180 GCA_964454605.1 uncultured Bacteroides sp. | reverse complement strand
AGGAAATACCTTATGTGGTATTTTATCTGTTTTAGAATCCTTGCTACGAATCCAACAAACAAACAGCAGGGAAAATAGAGCAGACCGCTGGCAGAATACGCTTATTTTATTGCGAAAATACGAATGAATCTGGAAACGTTGTCTTTACAGGATTCTGTCATTTCCGCAATGGATACCTGCATCCAGCAAAACATTCTGAAAGAGTTTCTGATAGAACAGAAAGCCGAGGTAATTGCCATGTCAATTTATGAATATAATGAAGAATATGTAAAAAAGACATTATATGAAGATGGTTATGATTCGGGCAAAGACGATGGAATATCGCTGGGTATGGAGCTTGGCAATATGAAAATGCTTGTAAATAATGTGGAAACAGTCATGATAAACTTTCATCTGGATTTAGCCAGTGCCTGCCAAGGGCTAGACATCTCCGTTGCCGAATACGAAGATGCCAAAACCAAACTCTTCTATCCTTTCACGCCGCCTGCTACCAGTCCGTTCTGTATGTATTTCTGCAATGCCATGAAAACTATCATAATTGGCAATGATGATATTACAGCAGCAGCCGAGAACAAAGTCCAGTGTGCCGCAAATTGATTTGTAATAAAAGATTGCAATCCCAGTGCCAGTGTCATTCTGCCTGGTGTCTGCAAAAATACAGATGAAATTACATATTCACTATACGTTGCAATGAAGGAAAACAGGAAAATAACAATCAACTGCGGTGCTGCCAATGGAAGAATAATCCTATAAAACACTGTAAACTGACCTGCTCCGTCTACCATTGCTGCTTCATCCAACTCTCTGGGAATACCGTCAATATATGATTTCAACAGCCAGATATTAAAAGCACTTCCTCCTGCCAATACCAGAATCAGCGCAAGGCTGCTATCAACCAGTCCAAATTTATAAATCAGGATATAATAGCCCGAAATTGCCATGCTGTTTGGAAACACCTGTAAAACAAGCAATGTCATCAAACCATATTTTCGCCCTGTAAAGCGTAATCTGGAAAAAGCATATGCCGCCAAGGATGTTATAATTAGGTTCAGGACTGCCACAATCAAACACATTTTTAAAGAGTTCCAAACCCATGTCATAAAATCCGTTTCCCGAAATAGTTCCACATAATGTTCCACACTCAGCTTTTGAGGAAACAGAGAAGACAGGAAAAAACTGTCGCCTGCCGAAAAAGAAGACATAACAATCCACAACGCTGGAAACATAATAACTATAATTGCTATCCATATGATTACTCTGCTCATCCACAATGTTCTTTTATCTGAGGCAGATAATTTTTTCTTTCCTATGTTATTCATCAATCTACCTCCTTAAAAGAACCAGAAAAGTGCATATTAAGCAGTGTTAACGAACCTACAATAAAAAACACCAATACACTAAAAGTTGCTGATAATTCATATCGATTTGACCAAGTTGTCATTTTGTATGTAGTGCTTGCCAGAATGTCTGTATAACCTGCAAATTGATTGTCAATCCTTGCCGGACCACCTTCGGTAATCATATATATATTTCCAAAATTATTAAAATTCGAAGCAAAAGTAGAAATCACAAGCGGAATGGACAATTTGGTTACCATCGGCAGTGTAATTTTCTGAAAACATTTCCATTTGGATGCACCATCAATTTTCGCAGCTTCATAATATTCTGGGGAAACCGCCTGTAATCCACCCAGACACACATTCATCATATAAGGATAACCAAGCCAGATATTTACTATAATAATTCCGCATCTTGCCCAGAATGGGTCTGTCAGCCATGGAATATATCCTGTCATTCCTATTGACTGGAGCAGATTGTTGATTCCGCCATACTGTTCATTCAACAGTCCCTGCCATGCCAGAATTGCTATCGTAGATGGAAGTGCCCAGGGAACAATCAGCAAGGCACGATAAATCCTGGATTCTTTCATATTCGGATTATTTAAAAGAATTGCCAGAATAAGTCCCATTCCATAAGAGCCAGCAGTACTAATCAGAGCAAAACATATTGTCCATCCCAAAACAGGAAAAAATACGTTTTTAATGCTTCCCGAAAATACTTCCAGATAATTTTCCATTCCTACACAGGAAAAATCCTCCAGATGATACATATTATAGTTTGTGAAAGAAATTACAATCGTATAAATAATTGGCAGGCATGTAACTATCAGTATGGAAAGCAATGCCGGCATCAGATAAGGATATGCTTTTGCATTATTTTTCTTCTTCATTTTAATCCCCATTTCTGCGCATGCTTTTTGTGCATAACGAGTTTGTGTCATGTGCGCGCCGACACAAATCTCAGGTGCGAAAAGTCTTCCATGTAAAGATTTTTCACAATATCTCTACTTTCCAGCATTCATGAGTTCGATTGCTTCTTGTAACTGAGTAACCATATTTTTAGCAGCTGCTTCTGGTGTCAGTTCTCCTGTCCACATAGAGCGCACATTATTGGTATGAATACTCCACAATTGACCCATTTCAGAAACAGTAGGCATTGGTTCCCCATGATTTATCTGTGCTATAAACGCCTTTGAATATTCATTACTCTGAATTGCTTCCTTCTCCTGGTCTGCAAGTTTCGCTGGGATTCTGTCGCCCACTTCATACATTTCCAATGCGCCATTATCAATCAGATACATAATAAAATCCCATGCCATATCCTGTTTATCCGATTTATCGCTAACAAAGCTGACCTGCGTACCAACCGGTGTTACAAAATTTTCTCCATGAAAGGTCGGCATTTGTACAATACCAAAAGGTGTACCGGCAGAAGAAAATCCATCAATATCCCAAGGGCCACCAATATAGAAAGCAGTTTCTCCATTCTGGAAGTTGCTTCTTGCAATATCGGCTGTTACATCTGCTGAAACAAGCTGATATTCATTGCATAACTCGTTGATAAAGGTATATGCTTCGATAGCACCGGAATTTGCCAGTCCAATATCGGCAACATTATAAGCTCCATTCTCATAATTAAATATATAGCCACCGCAGGCACGCACAAAACCCAAATCATAATAAATACTGGTTGCATCAAACTGTACACCGCCACTTTCCACTGCTATGTCAATCAGCTCTTCCCATGTTTCCGGCACATCAGACACTTTCTCTGTGTTATAAAATAGTGCTGTTGTTTCTACTGCAAGAGGTGCTGCATAACGAATCCCTTCTACATAGCACGCCTGAATTGCCGCATCAGAAAAATCACTATCCTGATACAGACTTTCCGGTACCTGTGCTGTTAATCCTGCATTCACATAATCGGCAAGCTGGTCATTCGGAATACCCACCACTGCATCCGGTCCAGAAGCACTATTTACTGCTTGCGCAAACTGCTGAACAGATGGTGACTGATGAATGACCTCTACTGTATATCCTGTTTTTTCACCCCATTCATCTGCATATTTCTGTATCGTATCTGCTTCTACTTCCATATTAGTCCAGATAGTAAGTTTATTTGCTTCTTCCGACTTTCCACAACCGGAAAGTGTTCCCATCATTGCTGCTGCCACCATAAACAGCGCTAAAACCTTCTTTTTCATATCGTTCCTTCTTTCTTAGCATATTTAGACATACTAATTCCATTCCTGCACATATTGAGTTTGTATCAAGTGTATGCTGACACAAATCTCTCGCGTGAAAAATCTTCCCTACAACTTTTTTCATGCTGTGCTACATATCTGCCAGATGGACAAGTGCATTGTTGGCATTTCCGTCTTCATCAAACAATGCTTGATTTGCCATAGAATTACCAACTTCTGCCTGTTCATTCATATAAATGCACCCCTTAGGCTGTGCCCATGTACATTCTCGTATCGGCAGCCATGCCGGCTCCCAATAAATCACTCCTACACCTCGATTATTTTCCACGCTACGTACCGTTTCACATAAATCCTGTAAAAATTGCTTCTGCCCTTCCATAGTTGCCGGATATCCAGTTGCTTTTTCCTGCTCCTGCGAAAAAACAAGTCCGTTGCATCCCAGGGAATCTGTGGTATAACCAATCGATGTTTCAGCTACCAGAACATCCTTATCAAACGTCATACTAATATCGTTCATATTATGCAGGAGGTCTTCCTGACTTCCATTCCAATGAGGATAATAAGACATTCCTATCATATCATAACTGAGTGAATAATCCGCAATTTTCGTAAACCAGTCCCGATACAATTTGTTATCTGTTCCAAAATCCAGATGAAGCAAAATCTTACTTCCCGGATTCACATCTTTTACACCTTTAATTCCAGCCTGTAATAACTGTGCCATCTCCGCAGTGTTCTCTACTCTTCCTTCCGGCCATAAGAAACCATTAGTAATTTCGTTGCCAATCTGCACAATATCAGGTATCAGATTTTCTTGTTTCAGTGCACAAAGTGTATCATATGTATATTGATATACAGCATCCTCCAATGCTTTTCCAGTCAGACTCTCCCACGCTTTTGGCTTAATCTGTTTCGAAGGGTCTGCCCAAAAATCACTGTAATGAAAATCCAACATAAATTCTAAATCATTTTCTTTTACACGTTTTGCAAGTTCTATGCTTGTTTCTAAATCATTGGTGCCGCCGCCATATTTTTCTCCTTCTATGCTGTATGGGTCATTCCAGATACGAAGGCGTATCAGATTCACTCCGCATTCTTTGAATATGGCAAAAATATCTTTTTTCTCATGCCGCAAAGAATAAGAAGCTCCTAATCCTTCCAGTTCCTTCAGCATAGATACGTCCATTCCTTTGTAAAAAACAGCCATTTTACCTTACTCCTTTACAAGGGAAATTGCATCGATAGTTCCCCATCCGCCTGCTGCATTCGTTACGCTGACACCTATCGTAATTTCTCCATTCTGAACATCAAGACCACTTAAAACAGCCTCATTCCAAGCCACATATCCACTCAATGTAGTATCCGCTTTCATGGTTTCTCCATCAATCACTGCATAAAAATATACAGAAGAAGCAGCATCACCTGCGGTATCACCCTGTACATAACCAGTCAATTTATAACTGCCTGCTTCCAGTCCGGAAATCGTCTGCTCGGCAGTAAAATTGACCTTCGATGAACCAGAATAGAAATGCAGACTTTGTGCCCCTTCGTAGCAGTCACTTGCTCTGTCATATACATCCAGTTCCTCTGTAACATTATCTACATTTGTTACTGTCCATCCTGCAAAATCCGGTTCTTCAAAACTTCCATTCACAACATAATTTCCATTTTCATCTGCAGTTGCCTGTGCTGCTGTTTCTGCTTCTGCTGCGCCAGTGTCCTTGCTGCCGCATCCAGATAAAGATAGTACCATGGCCGCCAGCAAACCTGCCCCTATTTTTCTTCTCATAAAAAATCCCTCTCCTTTTATCTTTTTCTATTTTTCAATTCACTAGTAAATCCTTTATCTTATAATGGGTAAATTATTTACTAGTTAAAATGTACCACCATCAAAATAAATTGTCAAGGAGAAGTAGTTATTTTATACAAAAAGAGCAGAATGCTATCCTCGCCTGATAACATCCTGCTCTCTCTTATGCTTCATTATACTATTTACAGCTTTTTCGAAATACCGGTATTCCATTTACAAACACTGACTTGGTAATCTTTCCACCTTTTAATACACGACTTCGAAGCATATCCAGTGCTGACTCACAGATAATCGGTATGTCAATATGAAACGTAGTCAGCGGCGGTGATACATACTGCGCCACATTCACATCATTAATGCTAAATACAGATACCCTGTCTGGAATCGAAATTCCTTCTTCATTCAATGCCTGCAGCACTCCCACTGCCAGCGTATCACTTGCTACACACAACGCCGAAGGAATATGTCCCGATTCTACCATCTCTTTCCCAAGTCGGTAGCCTTCTTTTACCGTATATTTCTCGGCAATAAAAATATAATCCTCCTCCAGACAGTTGTAATACTTTACACTCTGCCGGAAAGACCATTCCCGCACATCCATGGAAGGCTCCTCGGTATCAATATTATGGTCTGTTCCCCCGATAAATCCTATGGTTTTATAACCCTTCTCCACAAAATAATCTACCATTTGTGTAATAAAAGAATCCAGATTTGGACGTACTGCATCAAATAATTTTTCATCCGGTGATGTATCAATAAAAACACCTTTTTTACAAATCTTGTATAAACGCTTCAGATTCTTGCGGTTAAACCACCCAATTGCAATAAACGCACTAATATCAGGACGAATTGCTTCCAATCCTTCTTCCTTTGTTACTACCGACAAATGTATATTCATCTTTTTTGCCTGTTTCAACAGTTCATTGCGAATCGCCTGATAATAAATATCCTCTAATTCTTCTTCCTGTGATACCCAGTACAACAATGCAACATTTTCTATTTTGGGATATATCACCCTTTTCTTGTAGCCAACCTTTTCTGCCGCTGCAAAAATGGCATCTCTAGTTTCCTGGCTGACAGAAATCCCCTCGTCATAATTGAGAACTCTTGACACAGCCGCACTGGTTACGCCAACCATTTCCGCAATTTCTTTTATTGTTGCCATAACAAACCTCCGCTTCTGGTAAATATTTTACTTATCAGAAATCATTGAGTCAAGTAAATTATTTACTTAATTCTTCTGGTGGCATTTCCTCCATTCGCATCTCCCGCACAATTTTTCGGATTTTCAATACCATAGCCGGTGTCACAGAAAATTCATCTATCCCCATTCGCACCAAAGTTTCTGTCATAGATGTATCTGCGCCAAGTTCACCACAGATACCCACCCATTTTCCTGCTTTGTGTGCATTGTCTGCCACAATCTGTATCATTTTCAGAATGGCTTTATGATGTGCATTATAAAATTCATCCAGATTATCATTCTGACGGTCAATTGCTAACGTATATTGTGTCAGGTCATTGGTGCCAATGCTAAAGAAGTCCACCATCTGAGCCAGTTCATCGCTAACCATAACTGCTGCCGGTGTTTCAATCATAATTCCCTGCTCCGGTACTCGGAATGGAATATTTTCCTGCTCCAATTCTGTCTGCACCTGCTCCACAATCTGTTGAACTCTTTCTACCTCTTCAGTGGAAGTTATCATCGGATACATCACTGCCAAATTTCCAAATACTGCCGCCCGGAAAAGTGCCCTTAACTGGGTTTTGAGAATTTCCGGCTGTTTTAAACAGATACGGATGCCCCGATAACCCATTGCAGGATTTTCTTCTTTTCCTAAATGAAAATATTCTGCCTGCTTATCTGCACCGATATCTATGGTACGGATGATAACCTTCTTCCTTGCCATGGTTCGAACTACTTGCTTATATGACTCAAACTGTTCCTCTTCACTTGGAAAATCTTCTTTTCCCAGATATAAAAATTCACTGCGGAACAATCCAATTCCTCCCGCATCATTCTCCAGTACATAGCCTACTTCCGCTACGCTGTTGATATTGGCATAAATATTAATTTTATACCCATCTAACGTAACATTCTCCGTTCCTTTTAAGGTTTCCAGAAGTTCTCTCTGTTCTTTTTCCTGCAAGACTCGTGCCGCTGCCTGCCCACATACCTCTTCCGTTGGCTCCAAAATCACCTCACCGCGGAAACCATCTACCACTGCCCACATTCCAGTATGCACTTTCTCCAAATCCATGGAAACGCTAACCAATGCAGGTATATTCATACTTCTTGCCAGAATAGCAGTATGGGAATTGGCACAGCCATGTACCATTACAATAGCAAGTATCTTCTCTTTATCCATTTGTATCGTTTCGCTGGGACTCAAATCATCTGCTACGATAATAGAAGGTTCCATGGCTGCAAAATCCATTTCCTCTTCTCCTGTGAGATTCCGGATAAGACGATTTGAAATATCTGCAATATCCGTTGCCCTCGCCCGCATATATTCATCTTCCATGGCTGCAAACATTTTGGAAAAATTATCTCCGGTAACAGCCACCCCATACTCTGCATTCACTTGTTCCGTATGAATCATATTGTATATGGCTTCCAGATAATCCTCATCTTCTAACATCATCTGATGTGTTGCAAAGATACCCGCACTTGTTTCACCAACCTCTTTTACTGCTTTATCATACAACCGCTGTAATTGATCCCTTGTTTTTTCCAGTGCTTTTCTCAAACGGACAATCTCCGCCTGTGTATCCCTCACCCGGATTCGTTTCACCTGTTGTTCCTGCTTAACTACTGTTATTTTTCCCTGCACAATCCCTTTGTAAACAGCTTTTCCTGATAATGTAAGCATTCAATTTCCTCACAAACTCTATCTCATATCCTTAAAAATCTACTTCGGTTCCATAGTAAGTACAAGTAAACAATTTTCCATGGTTGCAGGGTCAATTGCTCTTGGATTAAAACCTGTACAGGCATCTCTTGGTAATGTAAATCTTGCCATAATGATACCCCTTTCTGCGTTATGCAACGCGCTTTGCTTTTTCTGGTCTATTTTCCCTATCTGGTAGGACTCTCCAGCATCTCCTGCTTTTCAATTTGTTGTTGGGTAAAAGCATAGACTCCGAAAAGTTTGAGAAAACAGATACCACAGAATTCAAGATATTTATGCTCTAAAAATAGAGTATCACAAGTCATCAGAAGATGCAATATTTTTCCCTTTTCTCCACTTCTATCTTCCTTTTTGTTTCGTCTTCCTAAAACCAAATTACCATTGTAGAAGCATTCACCATCCTATATAATATAAGAATCAAAAAATTGTGCAAAAACCACATCTTACTGGTTATTGGCAAGAAAAGAGGGACGATTATGAAAAAACATCACTTGTGTAAAAACCACCTGCTTGCTTTTACCTTACTGCTCACTTCCGCCCTGCTATGGGGATGCAGTAATACAGCGGATAGTAATCAGTCAGAAGAAACAGTAGCTGCAGAAAGTGTTCCGGCCAAACCAAATGAAATAGCAGATTCCTCTTCCGAAGCAGATGACAAGGAGGAAAAAAATCCTAAAAATAGCCAAAGCGAACCACTGGAAAAAGAAATTGAGAATACTTCTTCCTTTAACACTGTGAACCAATCTGAACTGGAACAGGCAAAGATAAGATATCAATATGCTGAAATATTATCCCGTATCATAGGTGCCCACGAACTGCCAGATGGAACCAGTCTGGAAGAAACAAACGGTATCGTTGGCGATATGAGTGACAATTCCTATGCTATTCTGGATATTGACGGAGATGGTCTGGAAGAATTATTGGTTTCATATAGTACTGCATCCATGGCAGGTATGTTTGAAGCTGTTTATGGCTATCATCCCGAAACAGACAGGCTTACTTGTGAACTAATGAATTTTCCAGCACTGGAATACTATGACAATGGTGTTATCATTGCTTATGCCTCTCACAACCACAGTCATGGAGATTTCTGGCCTCTTGGTTTTTATCAATATGATGCAGCTTCTGATACTTATCAACAGTTTGCTTATGTGGAAAGCTGGGACAAAGAGATTGCGGAAGTCTTTTTTGATTATGAAAAAGACGAACAACTTCCTTTCCCTACTGAACTAGATACCGATAAAGATGGAGTTCTTTATAACATTCAGGAAGGAGCTTCTGGGAATTATACCTGGAATTATGACGATTATCACTACAACGAAGAAGATTATCAGAAATGGTACCAGTCCTATCTGGAAAATGCCACCCAGCTCACACCAGATTATCAGGCTCTTACTTATGAGAATTTTCAGCCTTACGTAAAAGATTATCTGACCCTGCTTCAAACAAAAAAAGAAGAAACTGACCCTTCCGCTGGAACCGATATTGGTCTTCTTTTTATCATGGAGGGTTATTCCGTAACGGATATTTCCGAAATGCTGTCAGAGGATTATCATATTACTACAAATTATCCTTATGCAGATTTTGAGGACGAATGGATTGGCGAATATGCACACAATGATGCCTTCTATTTTATCAATCTGAATCTGGGCAGCATTCAATACTGTGATACGCAGGTAGAAGATATTACCATTTATGACCTCTATCCCGGTATGATGGAAACAGATGCCATACAGAAATTAACTGCCTATGGCTTCTACCAGAATAGCGGAGATGCCGAAAACGGTTATTCCTATATCACAGGCAATGGTTTCGGCAATGTTGCTATCTGGTACAAAGCAGAAAATGGCAAACTGCAGGAAATCAGCATTTCTCCATATTGCGCTTACGCAGGTTAATCATCTGCTGCAGAGGATATGTTTTTTGCATAAATGTCATAACTCTGTTGGGAAACAACTGGGTACTCCTGTTAAAATCTCTCTGGAAACCAGATTCAATTTATCGACGAGAGTCTGCATTTTTTGAATTTCGGCATTGCTATTTTCCCGCTTCATTTTCTTCTTATTGACAGTAAAATAAATGTTGATTCTGCACGAAAAAAGTACTATGATAAAGATGTATCATTAGACAACGGAGGGAATTCTTTATGGAAGGATTAAAAAATATGATGGAAGATAATGTGGAATATGCTATTAATCATTTGCTTCCTACGATGCCAAATGTATGTGCCTGTGAGGATTGTAAATTAGATATTGCAACATATGCCTTGAATCGCTTACACCCTAAATATACTCGTACAGATGCAGGTGCTATTCTTCATCGATTTGACACTTCTTCCCAACAGGTAGAAACAGAGATTCTTGCGATGGTTGTTTCAGCTATCAGTGTCATCGGCTCCAATCCACATCATGGTCCCGAAAAATTCGTGTCAACAGCAGAGTACAAAAAATAGATGATAACGGAAAAGATAAACTAAAATATAAGATAGTTAAAAGGCGGAACTAACACATTGTTCCGCCTTTTCTGATGCCTTCTTTAAATAATATTCATCTGAAGATAATACCTTTTTCCCTTGGGAAACGCGATCCATTTTTCGCAGATATAATGTTTTGATAATCTGTACAAGGCTCTGACAGTCATAAGTACGAATTGCTTCTTTATACATCTGCTCTCTTGATTTTTCTTCCTTAATCCACACCGTTTCGATTGTCGGAATCCGTTCAATCAGCTCTCTGGCATCCTTTTCATCCATAATTCTTCTCATAATAACTTTTTCATTGTCAACCGGTGTATATATCGTACTGCTTTTCTCAAAAACAGGCTGCAGAATATAATATTTTCTCTTTTTATCCAGTTTATCAATCGGATTTCCTGTAATATCAGTAACGCGGCAAACTCCATGCCCGCCACACATAATAAATTCTCCTACTTCAAACATGCTTCCTTCCTCCTGACCCTGAAACTTAAATCTTCTCCCCAAAACAACCTATAAACTTTAGGCTGTAAGCACAAATTTGCGTACGAAAAAGCTTGCTCCAAGCCTAGAACTTCTTCGCGAAAGAGCATCTTTTCTAGGAAAATTCATATACAATACGCTATTTCAGCTCATTTGCTGTTGTATAGAAATGATAATATATTCCTTTTTGCGTTATCAACTGTTCGTGATTTCCTTCTTCCACAATCCCTTTCTCTGTCAGAACCAGAATCCGGTCTGAATTTCGGATGCTGGACAGTCTGTGTGCAATCGTTATCGTTGTTCTTCCCTTCGCCAATTCCTGCAAAGACCTTGCCACCTGAAACTCACTTTCGTTATCCAGTGCCGATGTTGCTTCGTCTAAAATCAGAATGGGGGGATTTTTCAGAAAGACCCTGGCAATACTAATACGCTGCTTCTGTCCGCCGGAAAGTTTCACACCTCGTTCCCCTACATAGGTATCGTAACCATCCTTAAGTCCTTCAATAAACTCATGCGCACCGGCTCTTTTCGCTGCCTCTATGACTTCCTCCCGGGAAGCATTTTCTTTGCCATACGCAATATTTTCATAAACCGTACCAGAAAAGAGGTACACATCCTGTTGCACCATTCCAATATTTCTCCGCAGGCTTTTTAACGTATACTTTCTGATATTCTGTCCATCCAGTGTTATTTCACCTTCATCAATGTTGTAAAAACGTGGAATCAGATTGCAAAGAGTTGTCTTACCTCCACCGGAAGGTCCCACAATAGCTATCTTTTCTCCAGCATGAATATCCAGATTCAAATCCCGGAAGACAATATTATGGTCGTCCGGGTAAGCAAAACTGACATGTCGAAATGCAATATCACCTTTCACATTTTCACATGCAGCAGCATCCGCTTCATCATAAATCTCTTCCGGACTATCCATAATTTCCACAAAACGCTCAATCCCCGTCATACCTCTCTGGAATTGCTCTGCAAACTCAATAATCCTACGAATTGTTGCAATTAAAGTAGATACATACATCACATATGCCACCAAATCACCTGGTTCAATATGTCCTTTTACCAGAAAAATACCACCGGCAACCACTACCACCAGATACATTAAACCATCAAACGCTCTTGTAGTGGTCTGGAATGCTGCCATAAATTGATAGGTTTCTCTTTTAATCCGGAAAAAATTCTGATTATCTTCTTCAAATTTCGCTGTTTCTTTTTCCTCATTCGTAAAAGCCTTCACTACCTTCTGTCCAAGCAGACTGTCCTCGATACGGGCATTCAGCTCACCAATCTGTATTCTTTGTTTACGGAATGCTGCACGCATCCGCAGATTGATGCAGATACAGGTAACCGCCATAACTGGTACTACTGCAAAAATGATGAGTGTCAAAGGAAGACTGATACCGGATAAAATAACAAAAGAAATAACGGTTTTCAGTGCCGCAATGAAAAATTCCTCGGGACAGTGATGCGCAAACTCTGTTACATCAAATAAATCATTGGTAATCCGTCCCATAATCTGTCCGACTTTTGTATTATTATAATAGGTGTCTGACAAACGCTGTAAATGTGCATAGGCATCTCTTCGCATATCCGTTTCAATCTTTGTTCCCATGACATGTCCTGTATATGCCATATAAAAATTAGCCATGCTGTCAATGATACGTAGAACCAGATATAATACACCCATCCGCAGAATAATTCCTACACTTAAGGCTGCCAAATCATTCATTCCCATATTGGTAATATAACGGATAATCATGGGAAGAACCATTTCACAGACTGTTGTTAGTCCTGCACAGAATAAATCCAGAATGACTACCTTCCAATATTTCTGATAATAAGGCAGAAAACGTTTCATCAGTTCGCCTGCCTTATAATGTGAACTTGTTTTTTCTTTCTCCATTCTCTTTTCCTTCTTCATAAAATCCCCCGCATCATTAAAATACGAG
>CAYVUF010000031.1:0-13266 GCA_964454605.1 uncultured Bacteroides sp. | reverse complement strand
AAAAAGTGATATAAAGTCTGCACAAATTTTGTTGGATGCAGGTGAATATCGTAGTTCAAATAATAGAGCATATTATGGTATATACCATGCCATATCTGCGGTGCATGCCTTGGATGGAAATATATATAAAAAGCACAAAGATGCTTTGGCAAATTTTAATAAAGAATATGTCAAGACAGAGATTTTTCAGAGAAATATAGGGAGAAGAATCGCTGAATCTGCAGAAATACGGTCATGCAAGTGATTATGATGATTTTTATATTGCAACAAAGGTTGAGGCAGAAGAGCAAATTGCTACTGCGGAGGAATTGTTAGAGTTAGTACAGAAATATTGTGATGATAGATTAAATATATAATGATTAATAAGTATTCCCCATTGACCTATGTCAGTGGGGAATTTATATTTGCCCAAAACATCGAAATACTTTAACAAAATTTATATAAAATATGAGTTGCTTTTGGGGTGTTATGAGTTATAATTTTTATGTCAGCCGAAGGAAAAAATATTACCATTTTAAAAATCTGGGTAAAATATTACCCAAAATGTTACCACAGAAAAAATAAAGTAGTTTAGAAAAAGTGGTAGAAACAAGGAAATAGGTGAGAAACAGGGAATTAGCACAATGAATATTTTGTTTGAAGATAAAGACATCATTATATGCCATAAGCCGGCGGGTGTGGCTACACAGACAGCGAAAATCGGGCAGCGGGATATGGTCAGCGAGATAACGAATTATCTGGTGGCTATTACGTCAAAAGAAAATGGCGGAAAACAGAATAAGGCAAAGCCATATGTAGGTGTGATACATCGATTAGACCAACCCGTAGAAGGAATCCTGGTTTTTGCCAAAAATCAGAAGGCGGCTGCGGCACTCAGCAGGCAGATAGCAGAAAACCGAATGCAGAAATGCTATTATGCAGTAGTTCCGGCAGAAAAAATTTCTGGAAAGAAGGCAGAGGACACTTTAGTGGATTATCTTTATAAGGACGGAAAAACAAATACTTCCAGTGTGGTTTCGGATAAACATCAAGATGCAAAAAGAGCAGAATTGTCGTATGAACTGATGAAAATCCAGTCAGATAAAGGAATAGCACTGGTTAAAATAAATTTGCTTACTGGCAGACATCACCAGATTCGGGTACAGATGAGTCACGCAGGCATGAGCTTAATTGGTGATTGTAAATATGGAGATGATGAAGCAAAGAAATTATCGGAGAAACTTGGACAGAAACAGGTAGCATTATGTGCCTGTGAATTTTCTCTTTTTCATCCGGTGAGTGGTAAAAAAATGTTTTTTCAGACAAAACCAACAGGTGAGATATTCCAGTATTTTTTATAGCAGAATCAACCATACTATTTTTAACAGAAAAGAGAGTGGGAAAGGTATGGTTATTTGAATGGCTGATTGGAGTGGAGAAGTATATAAAGCGGTATTTTTAAAGAATAAGCTGGTAAGGTTCGTTGCAGTAACTTTGCTGGTTTATCTTTTTTTTCGCTATGTGTTTCCGTTAACAGCACCGTTCATTCTGGCATTTATTTTAATTATGTTGTTTTATCCGATGCTTCAAAAAATGCAGAAAAAGATTCCGATGCGGAAAAAATTCCTGGCAGCAGGAGTGATGCTTTTGCTTTTGCTGTTTTTGGCAGTTGTAATTGTAATATATGGATATAACTGTGGCGGACAATTGGAAAATATTACGAAATTTGTCTGTAATGCAGGGGAGCAGACAAAAATTTTTCTCCATCAGTGTTGCTATGGATTGGATGGGAAGTTTGGGTGGAAAGGAGAGGAGATTGAGCATTACCTTGTGGAAAAAATGACAATTATGATGGAGAATGTACAGATTGAAATCATACCGAAGGTGATATCTTCTTCGTATCAATGTTTTAAAGGATTTTTTCAAGGGGTAGCGTTTCTGTTTATGACATTTTTGGCAGCAATTTTACTGGAGAAGGATTATGCTTCTTTTGTCAACTGGCTTCAGACTTCATCGGAAATTTCATTTTTATGGAAAACTTTAGAGGGTGTTTTATCATATCTGATAACTTTTCTGAAAGCGCAAGGAATTATTTTGGTAACCATTAGTATATTATGTAGTATAACGTTGTGTGTGGCGGGAATTTCCTATGGGATTATCTGGGGAATTTTAGCAGGGATACTGGATATGCTTCCTTTTATCGGAACAGGTATTGTGCTTGTGCCGATAGGAATATGGCGGCTTATCAATGGAAATTATGTGCAGATGATAGTGTGTCTGGTTTTGTATGTGGTCTGTATTTGTGTCAGAGAATTTCTGGAGCCGAAGTTAATTGGCAGCCGGATGGGCATTGCTCCTGTCCTGATGCTTCTTGCGATTTATGCTGGGATTCAGCTTTTTGGAATCAGTGGAATTATCAAAGGACCGCTTGCCATGATAGTGATTTATGAGTTGATGAAACAGGAAAAGACGGTGTTAAGAAAAAGTTAACATTGCGTTTTCTAAGTTTACAAGTTTAAGGGGATATGTTATATAGTAGTTAAGCAAAGAGGGAGTAGTTGCATGTAGCAATACATGTTCTGATATTCGTCAGTACGTCTGGAGAAACAGACCGGATGTCAGAGAGCCTGAGGTTGAACAAGACTTTTTGTGTGCATTTTTTGTACACAGGAAGTCTTTTTTTGTTTCGGAATGCTTATAGGAGAGGAGAGAAAGCAATGAAGGAAATGTATCAGATGAGCAAAGAAGAACTATTTCATCAGTATGGGGATGCCGGAGGTCTATCATCCATACAAGCACAGGATATTTTAAAAGAAAAAGGCGAAAACGTACTGGAAGAATCTGGAAAAAAGAGCATTTTTGCCATTTTTCTGGAGCAATTTGCAGACTTATTGGTGGCAATCCTGATTGTGGCAGCAACGATTTCCATGATTTCCGGTAATGTGGAAAGTACCATCGTTATTTTTGCAGTTATTTTCTTAAATGCCATTCTGGGGACAGTTCAATATGTGAAGGCAGAGAAATCCCTGGATTCCCTGAAAGAACTTTCTTCCCCTCATGCCAAAGTACTGCGCGATGGTGTAAAAAAGGAAATTTTATCCAAAGAAGTTGTTCCGGGTGATATTCTTTTGCTGGAAGCCGGGGATATGATTGTGGCAGATGGCAGGATTCTGGAAAGTTTTTCTTTGCAGGTCAATGAAAGCTCATTAACGGGAGAGTCTACGAATGTAGATAAAAAGGATGAAGTCATAGAGAAAGAAGCAGCGTTAGGGGACAGAATCAATATGGTGTTCTCTGGTAGTCTTGTAACATACGGAAGAGCAACGGTATTGGTAACAGGAACGGGCATGCATACCGAAATGGGAAAAATTGCCGATTTGATGAACGATACCAAAAATAAAAAGACTCCGCTGCAGGTAAGTCTGGATGATTTTGGCAAAAAACTGGCAATTGTAATCATGCTTATCAGTGCGTTAGTTTTTGGATTGCGCCTCTGGCAGCAAGAGCCTGTTTTGGATTCTCTTATGTTTGCAGTAGCACTGGCAGTTGCGGCAATACCGGAAGCATTAAGCTCTATTGTAACGATTGTACAGGCTATGGGTACCAGAAAGATGGCGGCTGATAATGCCATTATGAAAGAGTTGAAAGCGGTAGAGAGTCTGGGGTGCGTATCTGTTATCTGCTCGGATAAAACAGGAACTCTGACCCAGAATAAAATGACCGTAACAGAAATTTACCTGGATAAAAAATGTCTGAAGCCGGAAGAACTGGATATGACAATACCTTCCCACAGATATTTTCTATATACAGCTATCTTAAATAATGATTCTTCGATTCGGGATGGAAAAGATATTGGTGACCCAACCGAAACTTGTCTTTTGACGATGGCACGAAAGGCAGGACTGACTCAAGCGGGCGTATCCGAAGAAGATATTCGCAGCATGATGCCTCGCATGGAAGAAATTCCTTTCGACTCGGACAGAAAGCTGATGAGTACCAAGTATCGGATTCATGGAGTACCTACGATTCTTACCAAGGGTGCAGTGGATGTATTGCTTGACCGGGTAGTAAAGATTGCAGCTCCGGAAGGTGTCAGGGAAATTACCGAGGAAGATAAGGCGGATATTCTAAGGCAGAATCAGCTTTTCTCAGAAAATGGCCTGCGCGTACTGGCTTTTGCTTACAAAGAAACAACCAAGGAAACGGTACTAACGCTGGAGGAAGAATGTGATTTTACTTTCGCAGGACTGGTGTCTATGATTGACCCGCCAAGAGCAGAGTCTGTTCAGGCAGTAGCAGATGCAATTGCGGCTGGTATCAAGCCGGTTATGATAACAGGTGACCATAAGGTAACAGCAACTGCTATTGCCAGACAGATAGGGATTTATCAGGATGGGGATATGGCAGTAACAGGACAGGAATTGGATGCCATGTCTGATGAGGAACTGGATAAAGTATTAACGAAGATTTCTGTGTATGCCAGAGTTTCTCCGGAAAATAAAATACGAATTGTAGGAGCATGGCAGAAGCAAGGGCATATTGCCGCCATGACAGGAGATGGTGTCAATGATGCACCCGCACTGAAAAAGGCGGATATTGGAATTGCAATGGGTATTACCGGAACAGAGGTTTCAAAGGATGCAGCAGCGATGATTCTGGCAGATGATAATTTTGCTACGATTATCAAAGCGGTTCTGAATGGAAGAAATGTGTACCGGAATATTTTAAATGCCATACAGTTTCTGCTGTCGGGTAATATGGCAGCAATTCTGGTTGTGCTGTATTGTTCGTTTATGGCACTTAGTACACCATTCGAACCAGTCCATCTGTTGTTTATCAATTTGCTGACGGACTCTCTTCCGGCACTGGCAATCGGTATGGAGCCATCGGATAAGAGTCTGCTGCGGAAGAAACCGAGGGATGCCAAAGAAGGTATTTTAACCAGGGACTTTTCGATGCGGCTGCTTGCATATGGTCTGCTGATTGCTGTGGTAACAACCATCAGCTATTACAACGGTTTAAAGGTGAATCCTATGAGGGCAAGTACTATGGCATTTGCAACCCTGACATTAGCACGTCTGTTTCATGGATTCAACTGTCGGAGTCATGCATCGGTTGTAAGAATTGGTCTGGGTAGCAACAAATGGAGTATTGCAGCTTTTCTGACTGGGGTTGTACTGCTTGCTTTGGTATTGTTTGTACCTTTTATGCAGAAATTGTTTATTATTGCACCACTAAACGGAGTACAGATAATCAGTATTATCATTTTAGCTTTTGTACCAACGTTATTGATTCAGATTGGCAGAATTATGAGGGAGAGAGGATAGAAAAATGACATTAACACATTGGATGGGATTGCTGGGCGGTCTTGCATTATTTTTGTATGGTATGCAGATGATGAGTTCCGGATTGGAATCGGTTGCCGGAAATAAAATGAAACAGATTTTGGAGAAATTAACCGCCAACCGGTTTCTGGGTGTTCTGGTAGGTGCGGTTATTACAGCAGTGATTCAGTCGTCTTCTGCGACAACGGTTATGGTAGTAGGGTTTGTTAACTCTGGTATGATGACGTTAAGACAGGCAGTCTGGATTATTATGGGTGCAAATATTGGTACCACGATAACCGGACAGTTGATAGCGCTGGATGTTGGTGTGGTTGCACCTTTGATAGCATTTTTCGGCGTTGTGATGATTGTTTTTCTGAAAAATGAGAAGCTGCATCATATCGGCAATATTTTAGCCGGGTTGGGTGTACTTTTTATTGGTATGGATATGATGAGCAGTGCCATGAAACCGTTGGCGGATTCCGAGAGTTTTGTAAATCTTTTAACAAAGTTTGAAAATCCTTTATTGGGGATTCTGGCAGGATTGATTTTTACTGCGATTATCCAGTCATCTTCTGCATCAGTCGGTATTTTGCAAGCGTTGGCTGGCAGTGGAATCATTGGCTTACATAGTGCAGCATTTGTGCTTTTTGGACAGAATATAGGAACTTGTGTGACAGCACTTTTGGCTTCCATTGGAACAAATCGTAATGCGAAAAGAACGACGGTGATACATATTTCGTTCAATGTGATTGGAACAGTCATTTTTACAACATTGTGTTTAGCAACTCCTTTGATTTCCTTTGTGGAAAATCTGACTCCTGATTATGTGCCGGCACAGATAGCTAATATGCATACGTTGTTTAACGTAGTAACTACCATGCTTTTGCTTCCTTTTGGAAATCTATTAGCGAAGTTTACCGAGAAGGTGCTGAAAGATAAAGGAGATGAAGACAGACAAGATGAGATGTACTGTGTTTTGAACAGCAAACATATTGACTCGGAAATACTGGGTGTTACAGCAATTGGTATGGAAGCGACCAGACAGGAAATTACACGTATGCTTTCTATGGCAAAAGAGAATGTAGAAAGCGCTTTTCGGGTTTTTGCCTTGAAAGATGTGGTGCTGCTTGCGGAGATTGAAAAAAGAGAGGAGTATGTAGATTATCTGAACAAAGAAATTTCTAAGTATATTACAAAGGCAATCACGCATGAAAGCCTGGAAAGCGGCAGTCAGGTATTCCACTCCTACTTTTCCATGACAAATAATATTGAGCGAATCAGCGACCATGCCATGAATATTGCCGGTTACTCAAACATGATTGAGAAAAAGAAGATTCATTTCTCGGAGATGGCACAGAAAGAAATTGAGGAATTGCAGAAGATATGCAATCGAATGTTTTCTCTTCTGCTGGAAGAATATGATGATGTGGTTGCATGGCACAGCCGGATTGCAGCGATGGAACAGAGAATGGATGACGTAACCAAAGAATATAGGAATAATATGTATGCGCGTATTAAACAGGGTACCTGTACGGATGAAGGCAGTATTCTATTCTCAGAAATGCTGACGGATTTTGAACGTATTGGGGACCATGCACTTAATATTTCGGACGAGCAGGTTAAGATTGCCATGATTGAGCACTAGGACAGCAGGAAAAGGGTCGTTGGACAGAAAAAGGAGAGAATTTGACGAAATGAAATAGCCCGTTCTATAATAGAATTATTGCAACAAAAAAGAAAAGGACAAATGGTTCTGGAAAAGGAATGTGGCAGACTATGAATATAGGAAAAGAATTAAAAAATAGCATTTTATCAGCATTTTTTCTGGTTATGATGGTGGTATATCCCTTGTATTATGATGCAGGGAGTGGCTATCAGACAATTGGAGATACAAAATACTACTTTTTCCGTAATATTAGTATACTAGTTGTTGCGATTTGTCTGTTCTTCGTTGTTTTTGACAAAATGATAAGTCGTTCTGGTGTGGACATTCTTCGTTATTATCGTCAGTTATCAGGAACGGATTGGTTTGTGTATGGTTATCTGATAGCAGTACTGCTGTCTTATCTTTTCAGCGGATATAAAGAGCAGGCAGTATGGGGAGCAGAAGGCTGGCACATGGGACTGGCAACACAGCTTGTATTGATAGGCATTTATTTTCTGTTTTCCCGTTTTTTTGTATGGAAACCACATATGCTGTATGCAGCGCTGCTTGGTTCTGGAATTGTGTTTTTACTGGGCATTCTGAATCGTTATTCCATTTATCCGTTGCAGATGCCGGGACAGATTCCAACCTTTATTTCTACCCTTGGAAATATTAACTGGTTTTGTGGATTCTGGGCAGTTATATGTCCGTTTGGAGTGGCTTTTTACTGGAAAAGTGAGAACAGGGGCCAGCAGTTGATTGCAGGAATTTATACCGTAATAGCTTTTGTGTGCGGAGTGACACAGGGCAGCAGCAGTGCTTATCTGGTTTTTGCAGGATTGTTTTTGTTTCTGTTTCATTTTTCTTTTCAGAAGAATGGAAGTATGAAAAGATTTCTGCAACTTTGTTTTCTGTTTGCGATATCCTGTCAGATTGCCAGAGCAATGCGTTATCTGCCGGGGCTGGAATTGAATTATGAGAAAGATTTAGGGATTCTTCTGACAGATACCAGCGCAACTCTTTGGGCGGCAATTGGAATCGTGGTGTGCTATGTGTTGTTTTGTCAGGCGGAGAGAAAGAAATCATTTCAGATTGAAAAATATAAAAAGCTGCGCTTGTTAGTATGGATGGCAGTGGTTCTTGTTTTTCTGGGTTACCTGTTACTACTGATTAGAAATAGCTGTACAGAAGGCGGCATATTTGGTCTGGCAGGCAGCAGTGCTTTTACCTTTAATAATACCTGGGCAAATTCCAGAGGCGCTACCTGGGCAAGCGGCGTTTGGGCATATCGGAATATGTCTTTTGTGCAAAGACTTGTTGGTATCGGACCAGATTGTTATGCAGAATATATTTATGAAATTCCGGAACTGGCGGAGCAGATTTATGCACAGTTTGAGAATGTCCGATTAACGAATGCCCACAATGAATGGCTGACTGTACTGGTAAACACCGGGGCGCTGGGACTGCTTAGCTATGGAGGGATTTTCCTATCTTCTATTTATCGGTTTGTGAAGCGGGCAGAAGTACAGCCAATGCTCTATTTATGTGCCGCAGGTATTCTGGCGTATACGGTACATAATATGGTTAGTTTTCAGCAGATATTAAATACGCCTTATGTTTTCATGCTGCTTGGAATCGGAGAAGGATTTGTAAGAGAACTGAAAAAAGAATAGCAGGATACAAGAAAACCCCGTCGCGTTTATGGCATGACGGGGTTTTGTTATGCAGAATAGATTATTGATTCAATTCATGATATAACTGTTCTTTTAATTTCAGAATATAGTCCAGAGCTTCGGAAACATCTACTAATGTATTGATGGATTTATCTCTGGTAGTGATTTCTACTTTGTTATCTTTTAAATTTCTTGGACTGATAATAACACGAATCGGTACACCTAAGAGGTCAGCATCGGCAAACATCTGTCCACCGCGGATACCTTCTCTGTCATCATAAATCACTTCTGCTCTATTTTTCTGTAATTCTTCATATAAAGTATCAGATACTTTCTTCGTTTCTTCGTCATCAGGACGAATGCAGCAGATGTGAACTTCCCAAGGTGCAATGGAAATAGGCCACATAGGACCATAATCGTCATGTTTGGCTTCACAGATAGAAGCAGCCAGACGACCTACACCAATTCCATAACATCCCATGATAGGATTGTGCATAGCACCATCTTTATCGACATACTGCATGTGCATACTCTTGCTGTATTTTGTGCCAAGCTGGAAGATATTTCCTACTTCGATACCTCTTTTAATCGTTAAAGCAGGTTTGCCGCAACATGGGCAGATACCGCCTTCCTGTACTTTGGCAATGTCTACGAAAGAAATATCTTTGATATCGCGTTCCAGATTCAGACCGATATAGTGGAAACCTTCCTTGTTTGCACCTGCCACAAGGCTGTCGATTCCTTTTAAGGACAAATCACAGTAATAAGTTACCTGTGAAGAAAGGTCATAAGGTCCGATATATCCTGCTACCAGCGGAGCATCAGCAGTGATTTCAGCAGGATGAATGTCTTCACCGACTAAATTGCGCAGTTTGGTTTCGTTGACTTCGTAGTCACCGCGTACAAAGGCTACCACGAAAGCATCATTAGAATTTTTCTGATAAACGACAGCTTTGCAGGAAGATTTCACATCACTCTTTAAGAAATTGCACACATCCTCAATGGTTTTACAGTCAGGTGTTTCAATACATTCCAGTGATTCCAGTGCATTTTGAGAGATGTTTTCTACAATATTTTCTGCAGCTTCCATATTAGAACGGTAATCACAGGCAGAACATAATACGATGGAGTCTTCACCTACTTCGTTTAACAGCATATATTCATGAGAGATGTTTCCACCCATCATGCCGGAATCGGAAGCAACTGTTACAACCTCCGGAATACCAGTACGTTTGAAAATTCTGTTATAGGCATCATAACATTTCTGATAATACTGTTCTAAATCTTCCTGTGAAGTGTGGAAAGAATAAGCATCTTTCATGGTAAATTCACGAACACGAATCATACCGGCTCTTGGTCTTGCTTCGTCACGAAATTTTCTCTGGAACTGATAAATCATAAAAGGATATTGCTGATAAGACTGTCCATATTCTCTTACCAAATGTACAGCAGCCTCTTCGTGAGTCATACCAAGTACCATTTTAGATTTATTTCTGTCCTGAAAACGTACCAGTTCACTGCCGATGCTGTCATAGCGGCCAGATTCCTGCCATAAGTCAGCAGGCATAACAACAGGGAACAGAACCTCCTGTCCATCAATGGCATTCATTTCTTCCCGGATAATAGCCTCGATTTTAGCAGTAACTCTTCTCAAAGTGGGAAATTCTGAGAAGATACCATTTGCAACATATTTCATATAGCCGCCGCGTACCATAAGTGCATGGCTGTCAATGACACAATCTGCTGGTCTTTCTTTAAACCGTTGTCCTACTAAATTTTTAATCTTCATACTTTTGCTTCCTTTCTTTTTTGTGCATTAAAAAATCCTAAATAAGTACAATAAGTGTACTTATTTAGGACGAATAAAATCCGCGTTACCACCTAAATTCAGATTATCATCTGCGCTCAGAGTAAGCTGTCACTTACATGTCTTTGATAACGGTGACCTCCGGCAGAAGTTTCTGAAGTATCTCAGTTTCAGCTTCTGCTGCTCCTAGACTGGTTCAACATCCGGAATCCAAAAGTCTTGCACCAACCGACTTCTCTCTGCTGGTTCCAAACATTTACTATTTCTAATCTCAGCATTTAGTTCATTTAAGCATACTTTCTTTTAAAAGTCAAGCTACGTGATGCTGGAAACAATCCGGATATCTTACATCTGTCCCGGAACAGGATTTACAACGGCATACAGTTCAGCAGGATTTACAAGACCAGTGTTTACTGCTTTTTCGCGAAGGGCAATGTACAAACCTGCATTTGTATGGGAAATGTATGGGAATACATATACAATACCAAGAATCATACAGGTAGGAATAGAGAGCAGAATCCATCCTAAGAAAGATAAATCCAGAACGAAAGCGTTCATTTTCTCTCCGTCCATCATAGCCTTACTAAGTTCCAGAGCGCGTTTGTAATCCATTGCTGGATTTTCTGCTAATAAGTAAGGAACCATACGGTACTGATAGCTTTTGTAAATACCCGGAATGACAAATAATAAGGACCATAAGAAAATGAATAAGTTCATCATAAAAGTAGCTTTGAATACATTTCCATAACGTCCTTTTTTAAAGGGGAAGGTAATTAATTCCACACCGCTTGGCTTGATTCGGGCAGATAAAAAGAAATGTGCACTGCCGACGGTAAGTAAGTTACCAACAAAAATCTGAATCACCAGAGAGATTACCGAAGCACCTAACATAAGCATGGCATAAGCCATTAACTGTTCTGCGGTAAAAAAACTGGTACTACTGCTATTGCTGCTGGAAGAAGCGCTTCCAATACTGGAAATAAAGCTTTCGATTAAGCACACCAGAATAGAACTGCCAAAGCAGGTTTTCAGAGTGGCTTTTGCATCCGTTTTTAAAGATTGTCTTGTCCACATAGTTACATTTTCTCCTTTTACGTAATTTATAAAATTTTTATAAATCGCTTTTAGTATACAGTGTATTATTAAGGTTTGTCAAATGATACAGAAAACGAAAAGTGGTAATAAAAAAGATTTCATTTGGAGAGTTTTTTGGCTGCATTTGTTATTTTTGCCAAAACCAATAGTGGAAATAAATTACGAATTGCGGTACAATACAAAACAGACAGACTTTTAGTTCCTTATAGGAAAGTAAAAAAGATTCAAGGTGGAGGTTATTGAGTATGAAGGTATTAGTGATTAACTGCGGAAGTTCTTCTTTGAAGTATCAGCTTATTGACAGCGAAAGTGAGAAAGTGCTGGCAAAAGGCCTGTGTGAAAGAATTGGCATTGATAATAGTGCGATTACCCATCAGCCAGATGGTGGTGAAAAAGTAAAAACAGAAGTGGATATGCCGAATCACACAGTAGCAGTGAAGCTGGTGATTGATAAACTGACGGATAAAGAGGTTGGGGTGATTTCTTCTTTGGATGAAATTGATGCAGTAGGACATCGTATCGTACATGGTGGTGAAAAATTTGCCGGGTCAGTTGTCATTACCGAGGAAGTTATTAAAACAATCGAAGAATGCAATGATTTAGCACCTTTGCATAATCCGGCGAATCTGATTGGCATTAACTCCTGTAAGGAAATTATGCCGAATGTACCAATGGTAGGTGTATTTGATACAGCCTTCCATCAGACTATGCCGAAGAAGGCATATTTGTACGGTTTGCCATTGTCTTACTATGAAAAATATAAAGTACGTCGCTATGGTTTCCATGGAACCAGTCATGATTTTGTATCAAAACGTGCAGCGGAAATTCTTGGAAAAGATGTCAAAGATATGAAAATTATAGTTTGCCATCTTGGTAATGGTGCTTCTGTATCTGCTGTGAAATATGGAGAAAGTGTGGATACCTCTATGGGACTTACACCGCTTGAAGGTCTGATTATGGGAACACGTTCTGGTGATTTGGATCCGGCAATTATTACTTTTATTGCGGAAAAAGAAGGAATCAGTGCGCAGCAGGTGATTGATATTTGTAATAAAAAGTCAGGTGTGCTTGGTTTGTCAGATGGACTTTCCAGTGATTTTCGTGATTTGGCAGTGGCAGCAGCAGAAGGTAATCAGAAAGCAGAAACTGCGTTGGAAACATATGCTTATCGCGTAGGTAAATACATTGGTGCGTATGCGGCGGCTATGAATGGTGTGGATGCGATTGTGTTTACAGCAGGTGCCGGAGAGAATAATGCAGAAGTAAGAGCTCTTATCGGACAATACATCGGATTCCTTGGAACGAATATTGATCTGGAGAAAAATAAAATCAGAGGAGAAGAAGTGATTTTATCTGATGAAGGTTCTAAAGTAGTAACAATGATTGTACCTACCAATGAGGAACTTGCAATTGCGAGAGAAACGGTTCGTCTGGTTTAAAGTCCTGGTGGAAGGCAAGAAGATAGAGCGCTTTATCAAGAACAGATAACGAAAGATTTTTGATTAGAAAAGTACAGGCTGGGATATCCCCTTAGGGGAATCCCGGCACAAAAGAAGTGATTCTGGCAGGATTTCTATATTAAGATTTTCCCAATAGAAAACAAAAATCGAAAAGAAAGGATTGACATTTCTTCTTTCGCAAGGTAAAATAATTCTCGCAGGTGTTGATTTAGTGTCTGCGCGAGAGATGCCCAGATAGCTCAGTTGGTAGAGCAGAGGACTGAAAATCCTCGTGTCACTG